>JAHZNX010000222.1 GCA_020028375.1 Betaproteobacteria bacterium
CGCGAGGCGGAGGACAACTGCGCCGTGATGGTCGTCGACCAGGTGCGGGATTTTCTCGAGAACGGTAACATCCTGAACGCGGTGAATTTTCCGGACGTGGTGATGGCGCGGGAGGCGCCGTTCCGGGTCGGCATCGCCAACGCCAATGTGCCGAACATGGTCGGCCAGATCTCGACGGCGATGGCGAAGGCCGGGCTCAACATCCACAACATGATCAACAAGTCGAGGGACGAGATGGCGTACACGCTCGTCGACGTGGACACCAAGGTGCCGGTCAAGTTGATCGAGCAGATCGGCCGCATCGAGGGCGTGCTGGCGGTGCGCTACCTGCCAGTCGATCATTAGGAACCTGGATGAGCGCACCCGTTGCCCTTCGACAGGCCGAGGGCGAACGGTTCAATATCGGTTGCCGTTGACGCATGAGTGATTCCCTCAAACCGCTCCGTGGCAGGATCGACGCGCTCGACCAGCGGCTGGTGAAGCTGCTCTCGGCGCGCGCCCGGCTTGCGCAGCGCATCGGCCGGCTGAAGGAAGGCGCGGCCTATCGTCCCGAGCGCGAAGCCCAGGTGCTGCGCGGCATCGTGGCGGAAAACCGTGGACCGCTGCCGGATGGCGCAATGGCGCGCCTGTTCACGGAGATCATGTCCGCGTGCCGCGCGCTCGAGGACTCCATGACGGCCGCCTACCTCGGGCCGGAGGGCACCTTCAGCCAGGAGGCGGCGGTCAAGCACTTCGGCGGGCTCACTGCGCTTGCGCCGTGCGGCTCGATCGACGAGGTCTTCCGCCGCGTCGAGACTGGCGGGGTCGGCTACGGCGTCGTCCCGGTGGAGAATTCCACCGAGGGCGCCATCGGCCGCACGCTCGATCTGCTGCTCGCGACCCCCGCGCGGGTCTGCGGCGAGGTCACGCTGCCGATCCGGCAGTGCCTGATGGCGCGAAGCGGCAGGCTCGGCGACATCCGCAAGGTCTACTCGCACGCCCAGAGCCTGTCCCAGTGCCAGCAGTGGCTCGCGCGCAACCTGCCGCGGGCCGGGCGCGTCGCCGTCGTCAGCAACGCCGAGGCGGCGCGGTTCGCCGCGCGCGAACGGGGTGCCGCGGCGATCGGCCCCCATAGCGCAGCGGCGCTCTACGGACTGAAGCTTCTCGCGCGCAACATCGAGGACGAGGCGAAGAACACTACGCGCTTTCTGGTGATTTCTGAGCACGATGCGGCGCCTTCGGGGCGCGACAAGACTTCGCTCGTAATGTCCACGCGCAACGTCCCCGGGGCGATGCACGAGCTGCTGACGCCGCTTGCGGTCAACCAGGTGAGCATGACCCGGCTCGAATCGCGCCCCTCGCGCGCGGGCCTGTGGGAGTACGTGTTCTACGTGGACGTCGAAGGACACCAGCAGGATCCAAACGTGGCGCGCGCCCTCGCCGAGCTGAAGCAGAAAGCGTCGTTCCTGAAGATCCTCGGCTCCTACCCCGCCGCCGTCGCCTGATGGACATCTGCGACCTCGCCCCCGGCTACGTCCGCGCCATCGCGCCGTACCAGCCCGGGAAGCCGATCTCGGAGCTCGCGCGCGAGATGGGGATCGACGAGGCGAGCATCATCAAGCTCGCCTCCAACGAGAACCCCCGCGGCGTGAGCCCGCTCGCGCGGCGCGCGATCGAGGCGGCGCTGCCCGAGCTCGCGCGCTATCCCGACGGCAACGGCTTCGAGTTGAAGCAGACGCTCTCCCGCCGCCTCGGCGTTCCCCAGGAGCGCATCGTGCTCGGCAACGGGTCGAACGACGTGCTGGAGATGGCCGCGCGCGCGTTCCTCGCGCCGGGTCTCGCCGCAATCTATTCTCAGCACGCATTTGCGGTCTATCCGCTGGCGGTGCAGGCGGCCGGCGGCACCGGCATCGAGGTGCCGGCGCGGGACTACGGCCACGATCTCGCCGCGATGCGCCGCGCGGTTACGCCGGAAACCCGCCTCGTTTTCATCGCCAATCCCAACAATCCCACGGGGACCCTGGTGGCGGCGCGCGAGCTGGAGAATTTCATCGCCGGGCTGCCGCGCGAGGTGCTGGTGGTGCTGGACGAGGCCTATAACGAGTACCTGCTGCCGGAGCACCGGTCCGACAGCATCGGCTGGCTCGCGCGCTTTCCGAACCTGGTGGTGACGCGGACCTTCTCCAAGGTCTTTGGCCTGGCGGGGCTGCGTGTGGGCTACGCGCTAGCCGCGGCCGGTGTCGCCGAACTGATGAACCGCGTCCGTCAGCCGTTCAACGTCAACAGCGTTGCGCTCGCCGCCGCGACGGCGGCGCTCGAGGACGCCGCCTTCGTGCGCGAGAGCTTCGAGCTCAACCAGTCGGGCATGCGCCAGCTGACGGACGGCTTCGGGCGGCTCGCCATCGAGTACATTCCGTCTCATGGCAACTTCGTGAGCTTCAGGGTCAAGGACGCGGCGGGCGTCTACCGGAAGCTCCTGAGGGCGGGAGTGATCGTGCGCCCGATTGCGAGCTACGGCATGCCGCAGCACCTGCGCGTCACCGTCGGCCTCGAATCGGAGAATGCGCGCTTCCTCGCAGCACTCGAGCGCGCGCTCCTCTAAAACATGGCAGGCAAGCTGAAAATCGGAAAGCTGGTCGTGATCGGCGTCGGGCTGATCGGGGGGTCGTTCGCGCTGGCGCTCAAGCGCGCGCGCGCGGTGCGGCGCGTCGTCGGGGTCGGGCGCACACGCGGGAACCTCTCCGACGCGTTGAGGCTGAAGGTGATCGACGAGGCGTCGCGGGACCCGGCGCAGGCGGTGCGCGATGCGGACCTGGTGCTCCTCGCGACCCCGGTCGGCCAGATGTCGGCGGTCATGAGCGCGATCGCGCCGAATCTCCCGGCCCATGCGGTGATCACGGACGCGGGCAGCACCAAGCGCGACGTCATCGCCTGCGCGCAGCGCTTCCTCGGCGCGCGCGGCGCCAGGTTCGTGCCGGCGCACCCAGTCGCGGGCACCGAGAGAAGCGGCGCGCACGCCGCCTTTGCCGGCTTGTTCGAGGGCCGCACCGTGATCGTCACGCCGCAAGCGGGAATCGCCGCGGGCGCGGTTACCGTGGTCCGGCGCGCGTGGGAGGCCTGCGGGGCGCGCGTCGTGCGCCTCGATGCCGGCGCTCACGATGCGATCCTCGCGGCGGTGAGCCATCTGCCGCATGTGATCGCGTACGCGCTCGTCAACATGCTCGCGAGGCGGCCCGATCCGGCGCGGCTCTTCGGCCTGTCGGCGGGGGGGCTGCGCGACACGGTGCGCATTGCCGGCAGCTCCCCGGAGATGTGGGCCGACATCTGCGTGGCGAACCGCGACGCGCTGCTCGCCGCGCTCGAGGACTACGGGAACGAGCTCGAGCAGACGCGGGCGGCGATCGAGCGCGCGGACGCGCAGGAGCTCAAGCTCCTGTTCGCGCGCGCGCGCGCGGCGCGCGAGAAGTGGCTGGTGAAGAAGCGGTCCTGACAACCGGTGAAGAATCCGGATCATCTCGATCTCGCACCCATCCGCCGCGTCCGCGGCACGGTCAGGCTGCCGGGATCCAAGAGCATCTCCAACCGCATACTCCTGCTCGCCGCGCTGGCGCACGGGGAGACCCTGATCCGCGACCTGCTCGAATCGGAGGACACGCAGGTCATGCTCGAGGCGCTGCGCGCGCTGGGCGTGAAGTGCGAGGACGCGGGCGCCGGGAGGCTCCGGGTGCGCGGAGCGGGCGGCGCTTTTCCGGTGAAGAAGGCGGAGCTCTTTCTGGGCAACGCCGGCACCGCTTTCCGGCCGCTGACCGCGGTGCTGGCGCTGTGCGCCGGCGAATACCGGCTGTCCGGCACCGCGCGCATGCACGAGCGGCCGATCGGCGAGCTGGTCGATGCGCTGCGCCGGCTCGGCGCCGGCATCGATTACCTCCAGAAGGAGGGCTTTCCCCCGCTCGCCATCCACCCCGCCGCGATCCGCGCCGGCGGCCGGCTTGCCGTGCGCGGCGATGTTTCGAGCCAGTTCGTCACCGGCCTTCTCATCGCGCTGCCGCTCACCGGCGCGCGGACCGTCCTCGCGGTCGAAGGCGAGCTCGTTTCGAAGCCGTACGTCGAGCTCACGTTGAACACCCTGCGGCGCTTCGGCGTCGAAGTCGAGCGCCAGGGCTGGACTACGTTCACGGTTCCGGCGGGTGCGCGCTACGCGAGCCCGGGCGAGATCTACGTGGAGGGCGACGCTTCGTCGGCGTCGTATTTTCTCGCGGCCGGGGCCATCAGCGGGCTTTCCGGGGGCGGGCCGGTGCGCGTCGAAGGCGTCGGGCGCGCCAGCA
>JAHZNX010000223.1 GCA_020028375.1 Betaproteobacteria bacterium
TTCGCGGTCGTCCACGATATCTTCCTGACCGACACGGCGGACTACGCGGATATCGTGCTCCCGGCCACGACGCAGCTCGAGCACTACGACGTGCACAAGTCGTACGGGCATCTCTACGTGCTGGCGAACAACCCGGCGATCGCGCCGGTCGGGGAAGCGAAGCCGAACAGCGAGGTTTTCCGCCTCCTCGCGAAGCGCATGGGCTTCACCGAGGCGTGTTTCGACGATTCCGACGAGGACCTCTGCCGGCAGGCGCTCGGCGCCGGCGCGCCGCGGATGCGCGGCATCGAGTGGGACTCTCTGAAGGTGCAGGGCTGGCAGCGGCTCGCAGTGCCGGAGGTCTACGCGCCGTTTGCCGAGGGCGGCTTTCCCACTCCGTCGGGCAAGTGCGAGTTCTACAGCGAGACCGCATTGAAGATGGGGCTCGATCCGCTGCCCGGCTACACTCCGCCGCGCGAGAACGTCCACTCGGCGCCCGAGCTGGCGCGCCGCTATCCCCTCGCGTTCATCTCGCCGCCTTGCCGCAATTTCCTGAACTCGAGTTTCGCCAATCTGCCGTTCGCGCTCGCGTCGGAGAAGGAGCCGCGGCTCGACATCCACCCCGATGATGCGCGCGCGCGCGGAATCGCCAGCGGCGACCGCGTGCGGGTCTTCAACGACCGCGGCTCGTACACCCTCAAGGCCGCGGTTTCCGACCGGACCCGTCCGGGCGTGGTGGTCGCGCCCTCGGTCTGGTGGAAGAAGCTCTCGCCGGACGGCCGCAACGCGAACGACCTCACGTCCCAGGCGATTGCCGACATGGGCGGCGCAGCAACCTACTACGATTGCCTGGTCGAAGTCGGGAAAGCCTGACCCCGCACACTTCGAAATGGCTCAGGAAAAGACAAGAGTAGTGCTGGGCACAGCGACGCCCGGTGGCGGATTCCCCGCCTACGGGTGGCCGTACGCGGAAGTACTCAACGAAACCGAACCGACGCTCGCGATCGAGCCGATCAACACCAAGGGCAGCACCGAGAATGCGCCGCGGCTCGAGCGCGGCGACCTCGACCTTGGGCTCGTCACCGGCGAGGTGACCTATGAAGCGATCTCCGGCATCGGCGGGCCGAAGGCAAAAAACCTGCGCATCATCAATGCCACCTATTCCCAGGCCGGCATGTTCATGGTGAAGGCCGACAGCCCGTACCGCACGATATCCGATCTCAAGGGCAAGCCCGTCGTGTGGGGCGCCGGCACTTCGGGCTTCATCGTGCTGGCGCGCTACGTGATGGACGGGCTCGGGCTCGACTTCAAGAAGGACTTCGAGGCGATCCTGCTCGAGAAAGCGGGCGACGGACCGCCGATGGTGCTCGACGGGCGCGCGGCGGCGATGTGGGGCGGCGGCGTCGGCTGGCCGCCGTTCATGGCGATCGCGAATGGGCCGGCGGGCGCGCGCTTCATCGCGCCGAGCGCGGATGAGATCAAGCGTATTCAGGCGAAGCACTCATTCCTGAAACAGACGGCGATGCCGGCCGGGAGCTACCCCGGCCAGAGCGGGCCGGTCAATTCCGTGGGGTCGTGGCCCTTCGTCCTGGCGCGCGCGTCATTGCCGGACGACGTCGCCTACCGCCTTGCGCGCGCCTTGCACAAGGGTCACGCGGCGCTGAGCAAGAAGCTCGAACAGGCGAAGGAATCAACGCTGGAAAATACGATCGCAGCCGCGCCCACTCGCGGCATGATCCATCCAGGCGTGATCAAGTACATGCGCGAAATCGGCCTGCTGACACAATTGATGAAGTAATGCGGGCGCGTCGAGGGGCGGAAGAGGGATCGGCGGAACGTGGAGCAGGGACCCTCTTGAGGGATGCGACCGTGCAGCCGATCAAGGGCGCGTCGATTGAATGCCGATCCCATGCGCATCTACGGGGTCAGATCCCAGGGGGGCCCTCTTCCGCCCTACGACGCGCCCCGGTGGTTTCCCGGGGATCTGACCCCCGGCGACGCGCAAAGCGGCCGATGCGATGACGGTCATTTTCGCGATGGCATGACCGAGGCCGCTGTCGAAGTGACGGGGTGAACAGCGGGCGGCATAAGCGCTCCCGCGCGGCGGTTCGTCGGTTTCGCCTAGGGAGGGAACTGTGGAGCGCAACATGAAGCGCGGCTGGCAGGCGGCATCGGTGGCGCTGGCCGCGACGTTCGCGTACTTCGCGTTCGAATCGTTCCAGCTCTCGCTGCGCGACGCGTTGGGTCCGGGCCCGGGCTTCTTCCCGTTCTGGCTGGGCATGCTCGGGGCCGCGCTTGCAGTGTTCTTGTTGACTCAGCTGCACCTCGATCGGGTGGACCTTGGCACCGAGGCGCTGGTGTTTGATCGCGCCGGGGTGAGGAATGCGGTGCTGGTGCTCGTCGGATTGATCGTGGCCACCGCGCTCCTCGAGGTGGTCGGTTTTCGACTCTCCATGCTGCTGCTCATCCCGTATCTCCTCGTCGTCCTCGACGTCCGGAACTGGGTGGCGGTCGCGATCTGCGCCGTCGCCGGAAGCTTTGGCGTGTATCACGTCTTTTTCGATTTGCTCAAGGTGCCGCTGCCCGCCGGCATCTTCGGCTTCTAGGGAATCCCGGCCATGGAAGGCCTCCAACTGCTGCTGTCGGGTTTCGTGGCGGCGCTGAGCCTGCAGAACCTCCTCTTCGCATTCGCCGGCTGCATTCTCGGCACATTGATCGGTGTGCTGCCGGGGCTCGGGCCCGCGGCGGGCACGGCCATCCTGATTCCCTTGACCTTCCACCTCGACGCGACCGGCGCCATCATCATGCTGGCCGCGATCTACTACGGCGCAATGTACGGCGGCACGATCACCTCCGTCCTGATCAACGTTCCCGGGGAAGCCGCATCCGTGGTCACCTGCCTGGACGGCTACCAGATGGCCCAGCAGGGTCGGGCGGGTACCGCGCTCGGCATCGCGGCCATAGGCTCGTTCGTGGGCGGCATCTTCGCCGCCGTCGCGCTCGCGATCGTGGCGCTACCGCTGGCGCGCTTCGCGCTCGCGTTCGGGCCACCCGAGTTCTTTAGCCTGATGTTCGTGGGCTTGTGCCTGGTCACCGGGCTCGCGGGCCAGTCCCTGGTCGCTGCGCTGCTGATGACCATCCTGGGGCTCCTGCTCTCGCTGATCGGGATCGATCCCGTGCGCGGGGCACCGCGCTTCACGTTCGGCGTGCCCGAGCTCTACGACGGCCTCGGTTTCGTTCCGGTGGTGATGGGGCTGTTCGGGGTGGCCGAAATCCTGCTCATCATCGAGACGCCGTTCCGCCGGATGGGTGACACCAAGATCAAGGGTCTATGGCCGAGCCGAGAGGAATGGAAGCGCTCGAGCGGCGCCATCGGGCGCGGCACCCTCATCGGCTTCCTGCTCGGGCTCATACCCGGAGTTGGCGCCGTGATCCCCACCTTCATGGCGTACATCATCGAGAAGCGCCTTTCCAAACACCCGGAACGGTTCGGGACCGGCGTCATCGAAGGCGTGGCATCGCCCGAGACGGCGAACAATGCCTATGCAAACGGCGCAATGGTCCCGCTGCTGGTGCTGGGCGTGCCGAGCTCCCCGACCATCGCCATCCTGATGGGCGCTTTCATCATCAACGGGCTCACGCCGGGGCCGTTTCTCTTCAAGGAGCACCCGGACCTGGTATGGACCGTGATCGCGAGCTTCTTCACCGGCAACGTGATCCTGCTGATCCTGAATCTGCCGCTGGTCGGGCTGTGGGCGAAGCTGCTCAAGATGCCGTACCAGTACCTGTGCGCGGGCACCCTGTTGTTCTGCATCCTGGGGGCCTACAGCCTCAAGGGCACGGTGTTCGACGTCGGCGTGATGCTAGTGTTCGGGGTCATCGGCTACTTTCTGCGCAAGCTCGGCATGCCGCTCGCGCCGGCGGTGCTGGCATTGATCCTGGGTCCATTCATGGAGAAATCGCTGCGAACATCGCTCGAGATGTCAGCGGGGGACTTCAGCATCTTCCTGACGCGTCCCATTTCGGCTACGCTGATGGGATGCGCGGCGCTGGTCATCGCCGTCTCGGCCTTCCAGATTTCCGCGTTGAAGTCCCTAAGAACTGCCGAATCGAAGTGACACCACCGGAGGAGACCCATGACATCCACAGGCAACCGAATCGCACTGGCGCTTGGCATCGCGGTGACCGCATCGCTTGTGCTGATCGCAGGCCAGATAACTGCGGCGGAGTTCCCGAACAAGCCGGTGCGGCTTACGGTGGCCTACCCGCCGGGGGGAAGCACGGACGTGGGGGCCCGCATCGTCGCGGCGATCGCCGAGAA
>JAHZNX010000003.1 GCA_020028375.1 Betaproteobacteria bacterium
CACGTTGAGCCGGGGCTTGATGCCCAGCTCGAGCAGCGCGGCGGCGTCCCCGCCATCCACTTCCGCCGGCACCGCGATGATCTGGCCCGCGCGCCAGCCGTGGGATTTGTAGTAATTGGCCACGCTGCCGATCGCGTCAGCAGGGGAGCCCACGAGATCGCGCCGGCCGTCGCCGTCGAAATCCACGGCGTAGCGCCGGTAGCTGCTGGGCAGAAACTGGGGTATGCCGATCGCCCCCGCGTACGAGCCCTTCACCCGGCTCGCATCGAACCGCGCCTCGCGCGTGAGCAGCAGGTAGTGCTCGAGCTCGGAGCGGAACAACGCGGCGCGCGGCGGATAGTTGAACGCCAGCATCGTCAGCGCTTCGAGCACCCCGAACCGGCCGGTATTGCGGCCGTAGATTGACTCGACCCCGATGGTGGCGACGATGACCTCCTCCGGCACGCCGAACTCGCGACGAGCCCGGGCGAGCGTGGCGGTATGCTCCCGCCAGAACGCGATGCCACCGTTAATGCGCACGGCATTCACATACCGGCTGCGGAACTGGTACCACGGCAGCGCGGTGAGCGGCGCCGATATCTGGCTGATCACGACAGGATTGGGTTCGACCCCGGCGAACAGCTTGCGCAGCGCTTCATCACTGAACCGGTGCTTCTGCACCATGTCCTGGATGAACGCCTCGATTTCCGGTGCGAGCTGCACCGTGGCGGCGATTGCGTAGGCGTGAGGCAGCATCGCCACCACCAACAGCAGGGGCCGCAAGCAGAAGAACGGATTGGCGGAGAGGGTGGGATTCGAACCCACGATACGCTTGCGCGTATTCCGGTTTTCGAGACCGGCCCATTCAGCCACTCTGGCACCTCTCCGAATGCAGGACTGAACGCGAGTCCAGAGCGAAGGCGCGATTCTATCAACGCGCACCGGGTCCGCCTAGCTTGCTTTGAGGGCGGCCACGCCGCCCAGGTACGGCCGCAGCGCTTCCGGGACCGTAACGCTGCCGTCTGCGTTCTGAAAATTTTCGAGCAGGGCGACAAGTGTGCGCCCGACCGCCAGACCGGAGCCGTTCAGCGTGTGCACGAACTCGGTCTTGCCCTTCTCGTTGCGGAAGCGCGCCTGCATGCGGCGGGCCTGGAACGCCTCGAAGTTGCTGCACGAGGAGATCTCGCGGTACGCTTGCTGCCCCGGCAGCCAGACCTCGATGTCGTAGGTCTTGGCCGCGGCGAAACCCATGTCGCCCGTGCACAGCGTCACCACGCGGTACGGCAGCTCGAGGCGCTTCAACACCACTTCCGCGTGCGCGGTCAGCTCCTCCAGGCGATCGTACGAGCTCTGCGGGTGCACGATCTGCACCAGCTCCACCTTGTCGAACTGGTGGTTGCGGATCATGCCGCGCGTGTCCTTGCCGTAGGAGCCCGCCTCGCTTCTGAAGCAAGGTGAGTGGCAGACGAACTTGAGCGGCAACTTCTCGCCCGGGACGATCTCCTCGCGCACGAAGTTCGTCACCGGATATTCCGCCGTCGGGATCAGATAGAGGTCGCGCCCCTCGACCTTGAACAGGTCGTCCTTGAACTTGGCGAGGCTGGATACGCCGTCGGCGCATGCTCCCGTCACCAGGTACGGAACGTAGACTTCCGTGTAACCATGTTCGCGTGTGTGCACGTCGAGCATGAACTGCGCTAGCGCGCGGTGGAGCTGCGCAATTCCGGCCTTCATCACGGAAAAGCGCGCGCCCGAAAGCTTCGAGGCGGTCGCGAAATCGAGCAGGCCGAGGCCTTCGCCGATGTCCACGTGATCCTTCACCGTGAACTTAAACGTCCGCGGCGTGCCAACCTTGCGCATTTCCGGGTTGTCCGCCGAGGACTTTCCGGCAGGCACGCTCGGGTGGGGCACGTTGGGAATGCCGCGCAGAAACTCGTCGAGCTTCGCCTGAATCCCCTCCAGCTCCTGCTCCAGCGCTTTCCTGCGGTCCGCCTGTGCGTTGACCTTCGCAATGAGTTGGGAAGCGTCCTCCCCCTTGGCTTTAAACTGAGCAACTTGTGTGGAGACCTGATTACGTTCTGCCTGCAACTCCTGCGTCTCGGTCTGCACGGCCTTGCGGGCCGCTTCCAGCTTCGCGAATTCGTCAACAGGGAAAATATAGCCGCGGTCAGCTAGTCGTCTCGCGACCGCTTGCAGTTCACTTCGCAGCAATTGAACGTCGAGCATCCTGTTCCGATCGATCACATCTCGCCGAAGCGCCGGCCGCGTATTATCGCAGACAGCCTATTTCCGTTTCTTTTTTCTTGCCTCGACATCGAGCTGGCGCAGCCGGTCGAGATGCTCGCGGATCCGGGCTTCCAGCCCGCGGTCGGTCGGGTGGTAGAAATCAGGCCGCTTCATCCCCTCGGGGAAATAGTTCTCTCCGGCGGCGTACGCATCCTGCTCGTCGTGCGCATAACGGTAGTCGCGCCCGTAACCGAGCGCCTTCATCAGACTTGTTGGAGCATTGCGCAGGTGCTCCGGCACCGGCCGCGACGCGTCATTGCGCACCAGTTCCCGCGCCGCCCCGAACGCCACGTAGGCGGCGTTGCTCTTCGGGGCGATGGCCATGTACAAGGCGGCCTCGGCCAGCGCAAGCTCCCCTTCCGGCGAGCCCAGCCGCTCATAAGTCTCGCAGGCGTCGAGCGCCACGCGCAGCGCGCGCGGATCGGCGAGCCCGATGTCCTCGACCGCCATGCGCACGAGCCGCCTGCCGACGTAGAGAGGGTCGGCACCGCCGTCCAGCATGCGGGTGAGCCAGTAGAGCGTTGCGTCGGGCGCCGAGCCGCGCACCGACTTGTGCAAGGCCGAGATCTGGTCATAGAACTGGTCGCCGCCCTTGTCGAAGCGCCTCAGCCGCTGCGCCAGCGCTTCGCGCGCGAAGGTCTCGTCGATTTCACCGCGTCCCGCCTCCTCGGCCGCGATGCCGATCTGCTCGAGCATGTTGTAGAGCCGCCGCGCATCCCCGTCGGCCACAGCCACCAGCAGCTCCCGCGCCTCGCTGGAAAACTGCAGGCCGTTCAGGGCCGCGTCGCGCGCGCGGTCGAACAGCCTGCCCAGTTCCTCCACGGTGAGCGGCTGCAGCACGTATACCGCCGCGCGTGACAGCAACGCGCTGATCACCTCGAATGAGGGATTCTCCGTGGTGGCGCCGATAAAGGTCAGCAAACCCCGCTCCACGTGCGGCAGGAACGCGTCCTGCTGCGCCTTGTTGAAGCGATGCACTTCGTCGACGAAAATGATCGTGCGGCGGCCGGACTGCTGAAGGGTGAGCTCGGCGCGGCTGACCGCGTCGCGAATGTCCTTGACGCCCGAGAGGACGGCGGAAATCGCGATGAACTCCGCGTCGAACGCCCGCGCCATCAGGCGCGCGAGAGTGGTCTTGCCGACGCCCGGCGGTCCCCACAGGATCATGGAATGAGGCTTGCCAGCCTCGAATGCCAGCCGCAGCGGCTTGCCGGGCCCGAGCAGATGATCCTGGCCTACGAATTCCTCGAGGGTGCGCGGACGCAGCCGGTCGGCAAGCGGAGCTTCGGGCTCCCTCTTGGTAAAGAGATCATTCACTGATGACATCCACGCCCTTGGGCGGCGTGAAGCGGAACAGCTCTGGCGCCAGCTTGGCGTTGCGCTCAATGGTGGAGAACTTGATCACCGTAATCTGCCCGAACTGGTCGCGCAGCTCCATCGCCTCGAGCCCGGATTTTCCGAACCCGAGGTTGATTCTCTCGAACGCGGTATCGGGGGTCCGAGGCACTGCCTCCAGCCACTCGAGCCCGTCCCGGCTGCTGAGGCCCCTGAGCACGTAATCCTTGTCGATCTCGTTGCTGCCGGCGAGCAGGGCCGCCGGGCTCGAGCCGAGCGCCCGGTCGACCCGGCGCACCGTCACCTGGTTGAGATCCTTGTCGTAGAGCCACACCCGGGTGCCGTCGCCGACGATCAACTGCTCGTAGGGCTTGTCGTACTCCCAGCGGAACCTGCCCGGCCGCGAGAACTGCATGGTGCCGGTCACTTGCTGCAGCGTCTTCATGTTGCTGTCGAGCACGATCTGCGCGAAGTGCGCGCGCGCGGTTGTCGTCTCGCGCAGCAGGGACTTCAACTCGTCGACCGTCGAGGCGCCCAGCGCCGCGCCCGGGAGCAACAGCAGAAGCAGCAGCGCGCGGGCCATCAAAGTTTCTTCACGCGCTGGATGTAGGCAATGCGGCCGGAACGCAGCTTTACCACCGTCGTAAATGGATTGGCCACGGTGGGGAAGTAATAGAGGCTCCGGTCGTAGTAAACCAGATTGTCCACCGATTCGTAGTCGGGGCGGCCGGCGCGGACCAGCAGCTCGCCTTCCGTCATCCCGCGCTGCAACCGTATGTAGACATCAAAGTCCATGCCCCGCACTGACGGCAGCGTCGGGGCGGGCAGCGGAGCCGATACGAACTGCGGCATCTGCGGTTCCTCGGCCTGCCGCGGTCGCCCGGCAATCGGTCTCTGGTCGTACTGTCCCCCGGTCTCGATCGTCCCGCGGGGCGTAGTATCCACCGGCCTCGACTGCCGCTCCTCCGGCGGCTTCTCGCCGTAGTTGACCACGCCCCTCTCGTCCACCCAGCGATAGGCTTCGGCCGCAACGCACGCGCCCGCCGCAATGGCCATCAACACGCCGATCAGTGATCTCATGGTCGGGGGTCCGGCAGCGACAATGCACATTCAGACAGCGCCACGCCGCGTGAATTCAATGCCAGCGCTAGCGCTCTTCCGACGCCGACGCCGGCGCCAGCACGTCGCGGTTGCCGTTCGTCTGCATCGCCGAAACCAGCCCCGACCGCTCCATCTGCTCGATCAGGCGCGCCGCGCGGTTATAGCCGATCCGCAAGTGGCGCTGCACCAGCGAGATCGATGCACGCCGGGTCTTCAACACGATCGCGACGGCCTGATCGTAGAGGGGATCGGATTCCCCGTCCGGCGCATCGAGAACGCCGTCCTCGGCCTCCCCGGTTTCGGGTCCCTCGAGGACGCTGTCCACGTACTGCGGCCGCGCGAGCTTCTTCAAGTAATCCACCACCTTGTGCACCTCGTGGTCGGCGACGAACGCGCCGTGCACGCGCTGCGGGTAGCCGCTGCCGGGCGGAAGGAACAGCATGTCGCCCTGCCCGAGCAGCGCTTCCGCCCCCATCTGGTCGAGAATGGTGCGCGAATCCACCCGCGCCGACACCTGGAAGGCGATGCGCGAGGGGATGTTCGCTTTGATCAGGCCGGTGATCACGTCTACTGAGGGCCGCTGCGTGCACAGCAGGAGGTGTATGCCGGCCGCGCGCGCCTTCTGCGCCAGCCGCGCGACCAGCTCCTCGAGCTTCCTGCCCACCACCATCATCAGGTCGGCAAGCTCGTCGATGACTACGACGATCAGTGAGATTTCATGCAGCGGCTCGGCGGTTGCGGGGTCGGCTGCAAGCGGGTCCAGGATCGGATGCTTGGCCCTCGCCGCCTCGCGCACTTTCTGGTTGAGGCCGCCCATGTTGCGCACGCCGAGCGCGTTCATCAACTTGTAGCGGCGGTCCATCTCCGCGACGCACCAGTTGAGCGCGTTCGCGGCCTGGCGCATATCGGTGACAACCGGTGCCAGCAGGTGTGGAATGCCCTCGTAGACCGAGAGCTCCAGCATCTTGGGATCGATCAGGATCAGCCGCACCTGGGACGGCGGGGACTTGTAGACCAGGGAGAGCAGCATGGCGTTGATCCCCACCGACTTGCCCGAGCCGGTAGTGCCGGCGATCAGCAGGTGCGGCATGCGCTGCAGGTCGGCGACCACCGGGTTGCCGGCGATATCCTTGCCCAGGGCGAGCGTCAAGGGCGAAGAGACGCTGGCATAGACCTCGGAGCTCAGGATTTCCGACAGCCGCACGATCTGGCGCGTCGGATTGGGGATCTCGAGGCCCATCAGGCTCTTGCCCGGTATGGTCTCGATCACGCGGATGCTGACCACCGACAGCGCGCGCGCGAGGTCCTTCACGAGATTGATGATCTGGCTGCCCTTGACGCCGACGGCGGGCTCGATCTCGAAGCGGGTGATGACCGGGCCGGGGTAGGCCGCGACGACCTTGACCTCGACCCCGAAGTCGAGGAGCTTCTTCTCGATCAGGCGCGAGGTGAACTCGAGCGTTTCCGCGCTCAGCAGCTCAAGTTTCTTCTCCGGCTCGTCGAGCAGATTGAGCGGGGGCAGGAGCGAATCGGGCAGGTTCTCGAACAGCGGCACCTGCTTTTCGCGCTCGACGCGGGCCGACTTGGGGATTTGGGCGGCGGCCGGCTCGATCCGTATCGGCTCGTGGATCTCCAGCTTCTTCTTGCTGACCTCGACGATCTCCTCGCGCTCGTTGGCGGCCTGCGCGCCGGCGCGCCGATCCTCGCGCTCCTGCCACTTGCGCATCAGAAGCACGTAGGCCGTCTCCACCCACCCCCCGACGCGCTCGATCACCGTCAGCCATGACACGCCGGAGAAGAGACTCAGCCCGGCCGCAAGGAGCACCAGGAGGATGAGCGTCGCGCCCGTGTAACCCAGCGCCTGCGCGAGCGATCCGCCGAAGACCGCGCCGAGCACTCCGCCTGGCGCCTGCGGGAGCACTGCCTTCAGGCTGTACAGGCGTATCGCCTCCAGGCCAGAGCTCGCCGCGAGCACGATGGCGAATCCGATGATGGCAACGGCATAGGACCGCCGGTCTCTGACCGCATCGCTTTCGATGCGGCCAAACCCCCACCAGACGACAACCGCGCCGAACACGACCCACCAGTACGCCGACAGGCCGAACAGCAGCAGCAGGACGTCCGCGATCCAAGCGCCGACGCGCCCGCCCGCGTTGCGTATAGGGCCGATTTCGCTCTGGCCGTGGGACCAGCCCGGATCCGCCCGGTCATAGGTGTAAAAGGCAAGCGCGACGTAAAGGGCGAGGCCAAGCAGTGCAAGCCACCGGAACTCGCGGATCAGCGCGGCTATCTTGGGCGGCAGCGGATTGCGGGCCGCGCGCGCCGAACGGTGTTCGCTCAACAACATCAAGTTGTCCGTTTAAGGTTTTGATTGTACATCGAAAGGACTCACTGCATGCGCTTGTCCGGCGCTCCTGCGCGGCGCTAACGCCGCTGCCGCCAAGCGCTCGGTGCGCGGTACGAAACAAACCCCGCTCAAGGCGGCGTCTGACAGCGCAAAACGGGACGACGCGACTCGCGCACGACGCACTCCTGTCCCGGGCTGCAGACCGGCGGCACCCCGCGGCCGCGGGGAGTCACGCCTCAACTATGGGGATTGGGGGGGCGTTCGGCCTGGTGGCGGGCGGACGCCCGCTTCTGCATGGACTGCTTGTCGAGGATATGGATGCGGCGCTTCTCCGCGCGTATCAGCCCTTTGCGGTGCAGGTCCTTGACGACGCGGCTCACCATCTCGCGCGATGCGCCGATCATCCGCGCGATCTCCTGCTTCGGCGGAGCGTGCTCCACAATCCACTTTCCCTCCACGTTCTGCGCCATCTCGATCAGGAGGCGCGCGACGCGCCCGTAGACGTCGATCAGCGCGAGGCTCTCGATCTTGCGATCCGCGTCGCGCAGGCGCCTGACGAGGTTGCGGATGATCAGCATCGCCAGGTCGAAGTTGTCCTTGAGCATGTTGGTGAAGCCCGCCTTCGACAGGCGCAGCGCCTCGGAGGCCTCAAGCGTCTCGACGCTGGCCGAGCGCGGCAGGTCATCGAGCAGGCCCATCTCCCCGAAGAACTCGTGCGCGCCCATCACCGACAGGATCACCTCGTGCCCTTCCTCGTCCGGAATGAGCACCTTCACCCGGCCCGACAGGATGATGTAGAGCGCGTCGGTTTCCTCGCCGGCCCGCAGGATGAAGGAGCCGCGCGGAAAGCTGCGGTGCTGCACGCAGGTAAGCACCTGGCTCAATTGTGCGTCGCTGAACGCGGAAAACAGCGGAACGCTCTTGAGGATCTGTGGATTCAACGCAAACTGTGCTGCCATGTGCCCCACCCCACGTTCTTGTTATGAATCGCGGCGCCGCGCGCGCAAGGCTATAGTCTGCCAGATCAAGCGTCTGGCGTCACTCCGGGGCCGCCGGGGATACGCCGGGACGCAGCGAACCGGATCCGCCGCGCATCCGCCTCGACATCGCCGCGAGGCCACTGCTACAGTGTTGCTTTTTTGCGGTTAATCCCAATATTGGCGTCATGGCTCGATCCTCCACCAGGCACGCTTCCCTCCTCATACTCGGCTCCGGGCCGGCGGGCTACTCGGCGGCCGTCTACGCCGCGCGTGCCAACCTCAAGCCAGTGCTGATCACCGGACTCGCTCAAGGTGGCCAGCTGACGACCACCACGGACGTCGACAACTGGCCCGCCGATGCCGCCGGGGTGCAGGGACCGGAGCTGATGGAGCGCTTCCTCAAGCATGCCGAGCGCTTCGGCACGGAGATCGTCTTCGACCACATTCACACCGCCCGGCTGAAGGAGCGGCCCTTCACCCTCATCGGGGACCACGGCAGCTACACCTGCGACGCGCTGATCATCGCGACCGGCGCCTCGGCGATGTACCTCGGGTTGCCATCGGAGACGAAGTTCATGGGGCGCGGGGTATCGGGATGCGCGACCTGCGACGGGTTCTTCTACAAGGGCGAGGAGGTCGCGGTCGTGGGCGGCGGCAACACCGCGGTCGAGGAGGCGCTCTACCTGTCCAACATCGCGAGCCACGTGACGGTAGTGCATCGCCGCGACAAGTTCCGCGCCGAAGCGATACTCGTCGACAAGCTCAAGGAGAAAGTCGCGGCGGGCAAGTCCGACATCCTGTGGGACCACGTGCTCGAAGAAATTGTGGGCGACAACAGCGGCGTCACCGGCATGCGCGTAAAAAACGTCAAGTCCAACGCGACCACGGAGAAAAAGCTGAAAGGTGTTTTCATCGCCATCGGCCACCGCCCGAATACCGAGATCTTCGCGGGGCAGCTCAACATGAAAAACGGTTACATCATCACCAACGCGGGCCTGAACGGCAACGCCACGGTAACCAGCGTGCCGGGTGTTTTCGCCGCGGGCGACGTGCAGGACCACGTCTACCGCCAGGCCGTCACCAGCGCCGGCAGCGGCTGCATGGCCGCCCTCGACGCGCAGAAATACCTGGAGAACCGCGGCCTGATCTGACGCCCCGGGCGCCAGCGGAGAGCACAACATGAAGAAGCCGCGCAAGGCGACCGTCACCCCCGACGAGGTGGAGTTGTTTCGCGCGTCGGTGTCTGACGTGACTCCGCTGCCGGGCCACGGCCGGGCCCGGCCCGAGCGCCCGCTCCCGCCACCGATCCCCGTCCAGCGGCTGCGCGACGACCGCCAGACGCTGGAGGAGAGCCTCAGCCACCAGGATCCTTGGGACTCCGGGATCGAGACCGGCGAGGAGCTCTCTTACCTGCGCAACGGCGTCGGAGCCCAGATTCTCAGGAAACTGCGCCGCGGCCACTGGGTCATCCAGGACGAGCTGGACCTTCACGGCCTCACGGTCGAGGAAGCGCACGAGCTGCTGGTGAGCTTTCTCAATCAATGCATCCGCCGCGGGCTGCGCTGCGTGCGGATCGTGCACGGCAAGGGACTGCGCTCGAAGAATCGCGAGCCGGTGCTCAAGCGCAAGGTGGCCGGGTGGCTGATGCGGCGGGAAGAAATCCTGGCGTACTGCCAGGCGCGGCAGGCCGACGGCGGCGGCGGCGCGGTGATCGTTCTACTGAAAGGCACGACCCGCAGACCCTGACTCGCGCACCGGCTCGCGTGATCCCGCTTTGGCGAGTCACGAGCAACGCGTAACGAGAAACGAACCTTAGATGGCGGCTTCGTCGGTCTCGCCGGTGCGGATGCGGATCACCTGCTCGACGCTGGTGACGAAGATTTTGCCGTCGCCGATCTTGCCGGTGCGCGCGGCCTTGATGATGGCGTCGATCGCGCCCTCGAGCAGCTTGTTCGGAACCACCACCTCGACCTTGACCTTGGGCAGGAAGTCGACCACGTACTCGGCGCCGCGATAGAGCTCGGTGTGGCCCTTCTGCCTGCCGAACCCCTTCACCTCCGTGACCGTCAGCCCGCTGACACCGATCTCGGACAGTGCCTCGCGCACTTCGTCGAGCTTGAACGGCTTGAAAATTGCTTCGATTTTTTTCATGATGCCCCTCCCTTGCCCGATCCCGCGGTTGCCCGTAAGGATAGCATAGCCGTCCGATCATTCCCGGCACATAGCGCCGCTGTCCATTTCCCCTCTCCGCTCGGGAGAGGGGGAAGGGGTGAGGGGCAACTAGCCGAAACGGTGCCGGAACTTGTTGGTAATCGGGAAGCGCCAGTCCTTGCCGAATCCGCGCGGGGTGATGCGGATGCCGATGGGAGCCTGGCGGCGCTTGTATTCGCTTCCGCGCACCATCCGCACCACTTTCTCGACGTCGGCGCGACCGTAGCCCTTGCCGATGATTTCCAGCGGGCTGAGATCGTCTTCCACGTAGGCTTCCATGATCGCGTCTAGCACGGGATACTGCGGCAGCGTGTCCTGGTCGGTCTGGTTCGCGCGCAGCTCCGCCGAGGGCGCGCGATCGATCACGCGCTGGGGTATCACGCCTCCGAGCCCGTTGCGGTAGTTCGCCAGCCGGTAGACCATCTGCTTGCTGATGTCCTTGAGGACGCCGAAGCCGCCCGCCATGTCGCCGTAGAGCGTCGCGTAGCCGGTGCCCATCTCGCTCTTGTTGCCGGTCGTCAGCACGATCGCCCCGGTCTTGTTCGAAAGCGCCATCAGCAGCGTGCCGCGGATGCGCGACTGGATGTTCTCCTCCGTGGCGTCCTCCGGCAGTCCCTTGAACTCGCCCGCCAGTGCCTTGCGAAAGGCGTCGAACAGCGGCTGGATTGCAATCTCCGTGCAGCGCACGCCGAGCGCCCGGGCCTCCGCGCGCGCGTCCTCCAGGCTCATGGAAGCCGTGTACTGAGAAGGCAGCATGATCGCCCTCACCCGGTCCGCGCCCAGCGCGTCCGCCGCCACCGCCAGCGTCAGCGCCGAATCGATCCCGCCCGAGAGTCCGAGCAGCACCCCCGGGAAACCGTTCTTGCCGACGTAGTCGCGCACGCCCAGCTGCAGCGCGCGGTAGATCTCCGCCTCGGTGGAAAGCGGCGCGGCGATCTCGCCCGCCCGCGGCTCGCCGTCGGTCAGCGTGACCAGTCCCAGCGCCTCCTCGAACGACGGCAGCTGGTGCATCACGGCGCCGTCGCGGCCGAGCACGAACGAGCCGCCGTCGAACACCAGCTCGTCCTGCCCGCCCACCAGATTCACGTAGACCACGGACAAGCCGGTCTCCGCCACCCGCGCGCGCATCACGTCCTGGCGCACGCGCTGCTTGCCCACGTGGTAGGGCGACGCGTTCAGCACGAGCAGCACGGTGGCGCCGGCCGCCCGCGCCGCGCGCGGAGCATCGGCGTTCCAGGAGTCGGCGCAGATATTGATGCCGATGCGGTCGCCGGGCGCGACGCCCCGCGCGCGCGCCGCCATCTGCCCTTCCGCGCCCCACGCGTCCTCGCAGATGTTGACTCCGAAGCTCACGCCGTTCACGGCGTGCACGCACGATGCCGTCCCCGGATCGAAGTAGCGCTCCTCGTCGAACACCGTGTAGTTGGGCAGGCGCTGCTTGTCGTAGGTGCCGGCGATCCTGCCGTTCTGGACCACCGATGCCGAGTTGTAGCACTTCCCGTCCGCGACCCGCGGGTGGCCGACGATCAGCGTGACCTCGCGCACGCGCGCGACGAGATCGTCCATCGCGTGCTGGCAGGCCTCGAGGAAGTCCGCGCGCAGTAGCAGGTCCTCGGGCGGATAGCCGCAGAGCGCCAGCTCCGGCGTCACCACGAGGTCCGCGCCCTGGCCGCGCGCGCGCCGGGCGAAATCAGCGATGCGGGCGACGTTGCCGGCGAGGTCGCCGACAGTCGCGTTCATCTGCGCAATCGCAATTTTCATGTCGCTAATATATCATCGCCCCAACCCCCAACGGTGAGCGGTATTACCGCCCGCTGCTCACTCATGCGTTCCGTAGAAGTCGTCGATTCCCTCGCCCGGGTGCCCGCCGAAGATTGGAATCGCCTCGCCGGCGGCAACCCGTTACTGAGCCATGCGTTTCTTTCGGCGCTGCACGAAACCGGCTGCGCCAGCAGCGCGACGGGCTGGACCCCGCAGTTCCTGCTCCTCAAGTCGGGCGCGGCGCTGACCGGCGCGCTGCCGCTCTACCTCAAGGAACACTCCTATGGAGAGTACGTGTTCGACTGGGCGTGGGCGGACGCCTACCACCGCCATGGGATCGCCTATTACCCCAAGCTGCTCTGCGCCATCCCGTTCACGCCGGTTACCGGTGCGAGGCTGCTCGCAGCGGCGGACGCGGACCAAGACATACTGATCCGGGCCGCGCTGGAACTGGCGCGAAAGCTCGGCGTTTCCTCGCTGCATTGCCTGTTTCCGACACCTCCCGAAGCGCAGCGCATGTGCGCGCACGGCATGATGCCGCGCACTACCGTGCAGTTTCACTGGAGGAATCAGGGCTATGCCAGTTTCGACGCGTTTCTCGCCGGGTTCAGCCACGACAAGCGCAAGAAGGTGAAGCAGGAGCGCCGCAAGGCGGCTGCAGCCGGCATCCGCTTCAAATGGCTGGAGGGCGACGAGATTCGCGAGCGGGACTGGGCGTTTTTTCACCGGTGCTACCGCCAGACTTACCGCGAGCACCGCTCAACGCCCTATCTCAACCTCGAGTTCTTCTGCCGCATCGGGGCCGCGCTGCCCCGGCACCTCGTCCTGATCGTTGCCGAGCGCGACAACGTCCCGATTGCCGCCTCGCTCAACGTCCGCGTCGCGAACCGGCTGTGCGGCCGGCACTGGGGCGCGCTGCAGCACCATCCGGCCCTGCATTTCGAGACGTGCTATTACCAGGGCATCGAATACTGCATCGCGCGCGGCATCGCGACGTTCGAGGGCGGCTCGCGCGGGGAGCACAAGCTCGCGCGCGGGCTGATGCCGGTCGAGATCCTCTCGGCGCACTGGCTCGCCCATCCGGAGTTCGCCGCGGCGGTCGAGCAGTTTCTCGCACGCGAGGCGCGCGGGACGGAACGCTATGTTGATGAGCTGGCGGACCGCAGCCCGTACAAGTCGCCCGCGGGCGCGGCACCGACAAGCAACGAGCGGCGAGCAACAAGCAACGAGTAACGATCCGGCGCGGTCACTGCTGCCGGCGGCGGAAGCGGGAAAAAAAGCGCCACATTTCGGTATTCGCATCGATGACCGTCGTGCCGGCGCCCAGCAGCCACGGCAGATAGTCCTGCACGCCGCCTGGCCACACGTGGCCGGCCCCGGTCAGCTTCCACAACACGACCTGGGTCCCGTCACGGCATGGCAGGTAGGCATGGCGAGTGGCCGTGTGTGCGGCATCCGCTGCGCCGGGCCGGCCACTCAATGGATCTCCGAGCCGCGGTTGCGCGGGGCAGCCATTGCGGGCAATCCACTTCCCGAGCATGTCGTCCACGGGAGCGTGGAAGACCCGCGTGTTGGTAAAGGGAAACGCTGGGCCGAGCCCGCCGTCGTAGAGCGCGCGCTGGTCGTCCACGCTGTGGATGTGCATGACCGGCACCGGCAACGCGGGCTCGAACTTAGGCAGTGTCATGGCGCCGGCAACGCCCGCTACCGCCGCGATCCGCTGCGCCGCTTCGGCCGCAAGGCGATAGGCCATCATCGAGCCGTTGGAAAGTCCGGTCGCGTATATCCGCTCCTTATCGAGCGCCACGCGCCCCGCCAGGTCGTCGAGCAGCGCGATCGCAAAGCCGACATCGTCGACGCGGCTCGCAGCCGCCCAGCCGCAGCAGGCGCCGGCGTTCCAGGTGAGCAGCCGGCCCCCGATGCCGCCGGATCCGTTGGGATAGACGGCGATGAAGCCTTCGCGGTCGGCGGTTGCATCCATGCGCGAGTAGTGCTTCTGGGCCTGCGCATGCGCGCCGCCGCCATGAAAATTCACCACGGCCGGCAGTGGCTTGCCGCCCGCCACCTGGGGCGGCACATGCACGATGTAGCTGCGGTCCAACTGCCCGTGGATCAACGTGAACTCATGGTCCCCCGGCGCAAGCGTCGCCGCGCACGCGCCCGCCGCTCCAACGAGCAAGCCGAGTACAAGAACGAGCCCGGATCGAATCACGCCTTCAATTGAGCTGGATGCGCTCGCCCCACGGCACCCTGCCCTTGCCCTTCACCAGCCAGATCACCGGGAAAGCGGGCGCCTCGCGCGGAAACTCGCCCTCGGCGTCGGTGAAATAAAGCAGGAGATCCGGCCGCCGGTGCCCGGCTGCGATCCAGTCGAATATGGGCACGAAACTGGTGCCGCCTCCGCCGCCGACCGCGGGCGGCAGCGCGATAGGCTCCCAGTGCTGAAATTCCCACGGCCCGCGGGGATCGAGCCGCTCGTCGCACGCGTGCAGCGTGACGCGGGCGCGGATCTGTCCCTTCATCGCGTCGACTTCGGATACGAACTGCGCGAGCTCCTCCGCGCCGATCGAGCCGCTCGTGTCGACGGCCACGCACAGCTCCACCTCGCCGCTCGCGAGGCGCGGCAACAGCGCATCGCCCTCGCGCCGCGGCGGCCGCTGGAAGCTGTAATCGTCCCGCGCCGTGCTCACGAGATAGCGCGCCAGCAGCATGCGCCACGGCAGTTGCGGCTGGATCACTGCGTCGACCCGTCGCAGCCACGATTCGCCCAGACGTCCCGCGCGCCGCGCCTGCTGGGCGGCGGAAACGATGCGGCTCTGCCAGCGCCGCGCCAGCTCCGCGCGCTCGTCGAGCCCGGCGCCGGGCGCCGGCAGGACGGCGCGTCCGGAATCGAGCGGGCGCTCTTCTCCGTCCGTGCCCGGTGCTCCGGAATACGAATCCGCCTCGTGCCCGTCGAACAGGTGGCGATCGAGCGTCCTTTCCGCCGACTCCTGCGGAATCAGCGGATAGATCTCCTCCGCCGAAAGTCCCCGGAAATCGGGGTTGGCGAGCGCGCCTTGCGGCGGCCGCAACCCCTCCTCCACCAGCAGCAAGTTGACAGCATGGTCGCACGCGACGTCCCAGCGCCGGCGCACGCGGTGGGCGCGGCGCGCGAAGTGTCCCAGCGCACAGTGCATCGCCTCGTGGGCGAGCACAAACTGGACCTCGGCCAGCGTCAGGGCCGCGATGTAATCGGGGTTGTAGTAGAGAGCGCGCGCATCGGTGGCGACGGTCTCGCACCGCCCCCCCGCGACCGGGACGAGCGGCAAATGCATGACGAGAGCGCCGATGAACGGCCGCTCCAGGATCAAGCGCGTGCGCGCCGCTCCCAGCTTGGTCGGGATGTCGGGGAGATCGCTCAATGCGCTTGCGCGAGCTTCAGATCATAGAGCATCAAGTCGGTGATGCTGGCCGCCCATTCGGAGAATTCCGGCACCGCGATGAGCGGCCTGCCGATCGAGCGGTGCAGGTCCGTCACCAGCATCACGCCCATTTCCCGCTGCGGGAAGCACTTCGCGTACCTGAGGATGTGGCCATGGACCACTGCCGCATGCGGCATGTCGCGCACCTGGACCGCGCGCCGCACCAGCGCCGCCGCGACGCCGTACTGGAGGTCAATACCGCGCGGCACCTGCGCGCTCTCGCCCCGCGCGATGGCGTCGATATCCGGCAGCTCGTGCATGTTGTCCGCGAACGCCTTGAACTCCACCCCGGCCGCTGGACCGACGCACGCCTGCAGCGCGTCGAGCAGCAGCTCCGGACTGTCGTCGAACTTGACGAGCGCCCGGTGCGCGTACTCCCATGAGCGCGGGCTGGGAAATGCGACGGGGTTGCGCGCCATGTCGAAATCGAACAGCAGGTCGGGCCGGAAGCGCAGGAAGGCGATGATGCGGGCATCGATCGCGGCCGCGTGCGCCCACGCCACCCAGTCGTCGAGGTGGGGCTCGATCTCGAAGTGGGTGAAGCGGTTGGCCAGCGGCGTGGGCATGACGTAAGTCACCCCGCGATCACCATAGCGGTTGCCCGCGGCGAAGATCACCCACCCGTCCGGGGCGCGGTATTCCCCGAGGCGGCGGTCGAGTATCAGCTGGTAGGCCGCGGCGGTGACGGTTGGCGGCGCGGACGTGATTTCATCCAGAAACAGTATTCCGCTCGGTCCGTGCCGCGTCGCGTCCGGCAGCAGCGCCGGCACCGACCATTCGACGCGGTCGCCGGCGCGGAACGGTATGCCGCGCAGGTCGGTCGGCTCCATCTGCGAGAGCCGGACGTCGATCAGGGGCACGCCATGCTTGCGGGCGATCTGCGCGATGATCTGCGACTTGCCGATTCCCGGCGGTCCCCACAGCATGACCGGGGTGTGCGCCGCCGCAGCCGTGCTGGCGAACTCCCGCTCGAGGATCTCAAAGATGTGCGTCGGGCGCATCGCTTTTCATCATAGCACTGCGTTACGCCGTAGTATCATCGTCCGTGCCAGAGGTGCAAAGCCTTCCCGGATGAAATTCTGCAGCAATTGCGGCGCGCCGCTCACGCTCAAGGTCCCGGCCGGCGATACGCTCCCGCGCCACGTCTGCGACGCCTGCAGCACCATCCACTACCAGAACCCGCGCATGGTGGTGGGCTGCATCGCCGAGTGGGAGGATCGCATCCTGCTGTGCCGGCGCGGCATCGAGCCGCGCCAGGGCCTGTGGACGGTGCCGGCCGGCTACATGGAAAACGGGGAAACGACATTCCAGGGCGCCATGCGCGAAACGCTGGAGGAAGCGAACGCCCGGGTGGAGATCGGCGCCCTCTATGCGCTCTACAACATTCCCCACATCAGCCAGGTCTATATCCTGTTCCGCGCCCGGCTGCTCGATGCCGACGTGCAGCCGGGAGCCGAAACGCTCGAGGCGCGGCTGTTCGCGGAGCGCGAGATTCCGTGGGACCGGATCGCCTTTGCCAGCGTGCGCAACGCGCTTGCTCATTACTACGACGACCGCAGGAGGGGCGAATTCCCGTTCCACATGGGGACGATTGAATCGCCCGCAGCAACCAGTAAGCGGTAACCTGCGGGCATGAATGACACCCGCGCCCTCCACGGCTCACCCCTTGTAGAATAGCTGCATGACCGCGCCGATTCCGACCACCAAGCCGGCGTTCTTGTGGGACGATCCGCTGCTGCTCGAGGAGCAGCTGACCGGCGAGGAGCGCATGGTGCGCGACACCGCGCGTGCCTACTGCCAGGAAAAGCTCATGCCGCGGGTGCTGGAGGCGAACCGGCACGAGCGCTTCGACCGCGACATCCTGTACGAAATGGGAAAACTCGGATTTCTCGGCTCGACGATATCGGGCTACGGCTGTGCCGGCGTAAATCACGTGTCCTACGGCCTGATGGCGCGCGAGCTCGAGCGCGTGGACAGCAGCTACCGCTCGGCGATGTCTGCGCAGTCAAGCCTCGTCATGTACCCCATCCACGAGTTCGGCAGCGAGGCGCAGCGTCAGAAATATCTGCCGCGGCTCGCGACCGGCGAATGGGTCGGCTGCTTCGGCCTGACCGAGCCGGATTCCGGATCCGATCCTCTCAGCATGGCGACGCGCGCGAAAATGTCGGGCGGCGGCTACGTGCTCCAGGGAAGCAAGATGTGGATCACCCATGCCCCGATCGCGGACGTGTTGCTGGTCTGGGCCAAGGACGAAAGCGGAGAGATCCGCGGTTTTCTCCTTGAGCGGGGCATGAAAGGGCTATCGGCGCCGAAGATCGAGGGCAAGTTCAGCATGCGCGTCTCGGTAACCGGCGAGATCGTCATGGACCAGGTGTTCGTGCCGGAAGAAAATCTGCTGCCCGGCGTGTCGGGGTTGAAGGGACCATTCTCCTGCCTCAACAAGGCGCGCTACGGCATCTCGTGGGGCGCGCTCGGCGCAGCGGAATTCTGCTGGCACGCGGCGCGCAACTACGTCATGCAGCGCAAGCAGTTCGGCCGCCCGCTCGCCGCCAACCAGTTGATACAGCTAAAGCTCGCCAACATGCAGACCGAGATTGCCCTCGGCCTGCAGGTGGCGCTGCGCATCGGGCGGCTGATGGACGAAGGGCGCGCGACACCCGAGATGATCTCGCTCGCCAAGCGCAATGCCGCCGGCAAGTCGCTCGACATCGCGCGCGCTGCCCGCGACATGCACGGGGGCAACGGCATCGCCGACGAGTTCCATGTCATCCGCCACGTGATGAACCTGGAAGCCGTCAATACCTACGAGGGCACGCACGACATCCACGCCCTCGTCCTCGGGCGCGCCCAGACCGGAATCGCGGCGTTCAGCTGAGCCCGGCCGGCGTCAGCGCCGCTTGCGGCGCTTTCCCGGAATGTGCCGGCGCAGGTGCACGGCTTCCAGGCGCCGGCGCATCCGCAGGTTGAGCATCTCGACCCCCACCGCGAAGGCCATAGCGAAGTAGATGTAGCCCTTGGGGATGTGCAAGTCCCAGCCTTCGCCGATCAATGCCACCCCGATCAGGATCAGGAACGCGAGCGCAAGCATCTTGATCGTCGGATGGCGGTCGACGAACTCACCGATCGGCCCCGCGGAGAAGAGCATCACGCCGACCGCGAGGACGATCGCGATTACCATGATCGCGAGCTCATCCACCATCCCGACGGCGGTGATGACCGAGTCGAGCGAGAACACGATGTCGATCACCGCGATCTGGGCGATCACCGCTCCGAATCCCGCGGCAACAGTTATGCCCCGGTCCTCCTCCTCCTCGCCCTCGAGCGCGTTGTGGATCTCGTGAACGCTCTTCCAGAGCAGAAACAGTCCGCCGCCGATCAGGATGAGATTGCGACCGGATATCGGCTTGCCCAGTATGGGTACCTCGAACAACGGGGCAGTCAGCGTCATGATCCAGGTGAGCGTGAACAGCAATGCCAGCCGCGTCACCATCGCGAGCACGAGCCCGATGGTGCGGGCCCGCGCGCGCTGGTGCGGCGGCAGCCGCCCGCACAGGACCGAGATGAAGATGATGTTGTCCACGCCGAGCACGATTTCGAGCGCGGTCAGCGTCGCCAGCGCGAGCCACGCGTGCGGGTCGAGTAGCCATTCCATGGGACAGTCCTCTCTTTCTGTTATCGTTGCGATTATTACGACTGCTGCGAATGCGATCAATCTCGAGGTCCATCGAGGCGGCCCGCATGAACTCCCCTGCCGCGGAACGGCTCCAGACATGGGTCGGCCGGACGGAGTACCGCGCCGACGTCGTCACGGCGTGGCCCGCCGTCGCGCTCGCAGCGACGCTCGACCGCCGCGACCCGGAGCCGAAGCCCGGGGAAGCGCTCCCGCCGGGCTGGCACTGGCTCTATTTTCTCGAAGCCGCTCCCGCCTCGGAGCTCGGACCGGACGGTCATCCGAAGCGCGGCGAGTTCCTGCCGCCGGTGGAACTGCCCCGGCGCATGTGGGCAGGAGGCAGGATCGAGTTCAGGCGGCCGCTGCGCGTGGGCGACAAGCTTCGCCGCGAGTCGCGGATCGTGTCGATTGAGCCGAAGCAGGGCCGCAGCGGCAATCTCGTCTTCGTCACCGTGCGCCACTCGGTGTCCGCCGGCGGGGAGCTCGCCGTCGTCGAGGATCACGATATCGTCTACCGCGAGGCCGCAAGGTCCGGGGACGCTTCGCCGTCGCCCACGCCTGCGCCCCGCGAAGCAAGCTGGCGGCGCGAGCTCGTCGCCGATCCGGTGATGCTGTTCCGTTACTCGGCCCTGACCTTCATCGGGCAGCGCATCCATTACGATCTCGATTACTGCCGCAACGTTGAAGGCTATCCGGGGCTCGTGGTCCACGGTCCGCTCCAGGTCATTCTCCTCCTCGATCACGCCCGGCGGAATGAGCCGCGACCGGTCAGAAAGATCGAATACCGGGCGCTCCAACCGCTATTTCACTTCGAGCGCTTCACCCTCAACGGCAATCCGGCGCCCGACGGCGCCCCGGCGCAGGCGCGGCTTTGGACCGCCAATCCCGCCGGGAACTACGCGATAGCGGCGACTGCCTACTTTTAAGCGGGTTGTGCGTCGCGGAAGACCCTGTAGCCGGTCCTGGCATAAAGTGTGGTTTGTGTAAGAAAGCCTTTTCAATTCGGTCACTTAGGCGTAACATTTGCGCACCCATTTTCACGGCCGGTCGTGTCATCGTGCGGGCGCGCAGCATCGTTAAGTCAGCTACGGGCAAGTCATAAGGTTCTGAATGAAACCCACCGACATCGGTGCGCCTGACTACTTTCACAAGGTAGTGGATTGCCAGTGGGCGTGCCCTGCCCACACTCCCGTTCCCGAATACATCCGGATGATCGCCGCAGGCCGCTACGGCGACGCCTACATGGTCAACTGGTACTCGAACGTCTTCCCCGGCATCCTCGGCCGTACCTGCGACCGCCCGTGCGAGCCGGCCTGCCGCCGCGGACGGGTCGAGGAGCGCAATGCGGAAAAGCCCGAGCCGGTCGCGATCTGCCGCTTGAAACGCGTGGCCGCGGACAACAAGGAAGACATCCGCGGCCGGTTGCCCAAGCCCCCTAAACAGAAAAACGGCAAGCGCATCGCCTGCGTCGGATCCGGTCCAGCTTCCCTCACTGTCGCGCGCGATCTCGTCCCCCTCGGCTATTCCGTCACCCTATTCGATCAGGACCCGCGCGCGGGCGGCATGATCTGGTCGCAGATCCCGCGCTTCCGCCTGCCCATGGAGGTGATCGACGAGGAAGTGGGCTATATCCTCGACCTCGGGGTCGACTTCAAGCCCGGCGTGCGCATCGACAGCCTGAAGCAGCTCATGGCCGAGGGCTATGACGCGATTTTCGTCGGCAGCGGCGCGCCGCGCGGCCGCGACCTCGACATCCCGGGCCGCAAGGAAGCCGCCGCCAACATTCACATTGGCATCGACTGGCTGTCGTCGGTCTCGTTCGGCCACGTCGACCGCATCGGCAAGCGGGTGATCGTGCTTGGCGGCGGCAACACCGCGATGGACTGCTGCCGCACCAGCAAACGTCTCGGCGGCGAGGACGTGAAGGTGATCGTGCGCTCGGGCTACGAGGAGATGAAAGCCTCTTCCTGGGAGAAGGAGGACGCCCAGCACGAGGGCATCCCGATCCTCAACTACCTCGTGCCCAAGGCCTTCACGCGTGAGAACGGCAAGCTCACGGGGGTCACATTCGGGAAGGTCAAAGCGGTTTATGACGAAAGAGGCCGCCGCGATCTGGTCCCGACCGGCGAGCCGGATCAGCATTTCCAGTGCGACGACGTGCTGGTCGCCGTCGGCCAGGAAAACGCCTTCCCCTGGATCGAGCGTGACATCGGGATTGAGTTCGACCCATCGGGCATGCCGACCGTCGACAAGATCACCATGCAGTCGACCCTGCCCCACGTGCTGTTCGGGGGCGACTCGGCATTCGGGCCGAAGAACATCATCTGGGCTGTGGCACACGGCCACGACGCCGCGATCTCGATCGACAAGCTGTGCAGCGGCGAGGACACCACAGTACGGCCGTCGCCGTTGGTGAACCTCGCGTCGCAAAAAATGGGCATCCACGAGTGGAGCTACGACAACGATATCTCGCTCGCCGCCCGCTACAAGGTGCCGTGGCGCGACAAGAAGGTGACGCTGAGGGACATCAAGGTCGAGGTCGAGATGGGCTTCGACATCAAGACCGGCTTTGCCGAAGCGCAGCGCTGCCTGAACTGCGACGTGCAGACGGTGTTCACCAGCAAGCTCTGCATCGAGTGCGACGCCTGCGTGGATATCTGCCCGATGGACTGCATTACGTTCACCGGCAACGGCGAGGAAGCGGACCTGCGCGGCCGGCTGAACGCCCCGGCAAGCGACTTGACCCAGGACCTCTACGTCTCCGACGCCCTCAAGACCGGCCGCATCATGGCGAAGGACGAGGACGTGTGCCTGCACTGCGGGCTGTGCGCCGAGCGCTGCCCGACCGGCGCGTGGGACATGCAGAAGTTCCTGCTCGACATGACACACGCAGGGCCGGCGTGCCACAGCCCGAAGAGGAAGGCCGCATGAAATCGGTGAGATGCGGCCGGCGTGAGCTAGGGAGCAGGGGCCCCGGCGTCTTGTGCCGGGGATGCGACCCAGGCGAATCGACGCCTAGCCTCGATCGAGATCGCTAAGGACAACCAACACATTCATATGATCATCGCCACCAAGCGAGACAGCCATGGCTAAGCGGATCGAGGCTGTCAACGACTTCGTCGTCCTGTTCGCCAACGTCAACGGCTCGGGCTCGGCGAGCGCCAACGAGCTGTTCGCGCGCTCGATCCTGCGCATGGGCGTGCCGGTCTCGCCCCGCAACATCTTCCCGTCCAATATCCAGGGCCTGCCGACCTGGTACGAGGTGCGTGTCAACGAGAACGGCTACCAGGGCCGCCGCGGCGGCGTCGACCTGGTGGTGGCAATGAACCCGCAGACGTGGGCGCAGGACCTGAAGGAGATCGAGCCCGGCGGCTACCTGTTCTACGACAATTCCAAGCCGCTGCCGAAGTCGAAGTTTCGAGATGACGTGAACCTCATCGGCATGCCGCTCACCGAGATCTGCAATGCCACCTACAGCGATCCCCGCCAGCGGCAGCTGTTCAAGAACATCGTCTACGTCGGCGCCCTGTCCGCATTGATGGAGATCGACCCCAACGAAATCGAGAAGCTGTTCTCGGAACAGTACAAGGGCAAGGAAGCGCTGCTGCAGTCGAACGTCAAGGCGCTGCGACTCGGCCGCGAGTACGCGCAGCAGCACCTCCCCTGTCCCATCGGACTGCGCGTGAAACGCGCCAACAATGTCAGCAACAAGATCTTCGTGGACGGCAACACCGCGGCCGCCCTGGGCGCGGTCTATGGCGGCGCGACGGTGTGCGCGTGGTACCCGATCACGCCCTCCTCTTCGCTGGCCGAGGCATTCATCAAGCACTGCCAGAAGTACCGCGTCGACCCGGCCACCGGCAGGAATCGTTACGCAGTGATTCAGAGTGAGGACGAGCTCGCCTCGATTGGCATCGCCATCGGCGCCGGGTGGAACGGCGCGCGCGCCTTCACCTGCACCTCGGGACCGGGCATCTCGCTCATGCAGGAGTTCATCGGGCTCGCTTACTTTGCCGAGATTCCGGTGGTGCTGATCGATGTGCAGCGCGGCGGACCCTCGACCGGCATGCCGACGCGCACCCAGCAATCGGATCTGCTGTCCTGCGCCTACGCCTCGCACGGGGACACCCGGCACGTGATGCTGTTCCCCGAGGACCCGACCGAGTGCTTCGAATTCTCCGCGCAGGCGTTCGACCTCGCCGAGCGCCTGCAGACCCCGGTGTTCCTGATGACCGACCTCGACATCGGCATGAATACGCGGCTCACCGACCCCTTGCAATGGAATGACACGCGCGCCTACGACCGCGGCAAGGTGATGGGCTACGAAGAACTCGAGGCCGGCAAGGAATTCGGCCGCTACCTTGACGTGGACGGCGACGGCATCCCCTACCGCACCTATCCGGGCACGCACCCGACGCGCGGCGCCTACTTCACGCGCGGCACCACCAAGGACCGCTACGCGCGCTACAGCGAGGCCGGCCCGGACTACGTCGACAACATGCAGCGGCTGCTGCGCAAGCTCGAGACCGCGAAGCAACTGATACCGAAGCCGCTGCTGAGGCCGGCCGCGAAACCGGCGCGCTTCGGCGCGATCTACTACGGCTCGACCAGCCCGGCGATGCAGGAGGCGCTCGACGTGCTGTCCGTGCGCGGCATCCACGTCAATGCGCTCCGCGTCCGCGGCTTCCCGTTGCAGGACGAGATCGCGGATTTTGTCGCCGCGCACCCGTGGGTGTTCGTGGTCGAGCAGAACCGCGACGCGCAGCTGAAGACGCTGCTCGTCAATGAGGCGAAGGTGAACGCCTCGCGCCTGCTCTCGGTGCTGCACTACGACGGCACACCGATCACCGCGCGCTTCATCGTCGAGCAGATTTCCCAGCACGCGGCCGCGCGCACCGTGGTCCCGCTGAAGAGGGTCGGGGCGTGACTACAGGATCGAGGATTGAGGATCGAGGATTCAGGAACAAGAGAAGCCGATGACTTATATCGCCAAACCGAAGCTGCACCATCCAACGCTCACGCGGAAC
>JAHZNX010000224.1 GCA_020028375.1 Betaproteobacteria bacterium
GGGGGACAACGTGACGATCACGGTGAGTCTCATTCAGCCGATCGCGATGGAGGAGGGGCTGCGCTTTGCGATCCGCGAGGGCGGCAAGACCGTGGGCGCCGGAGTGGTGGCGAAGGTGATTGAATAAAATGGCGACGGTAAAAAGCCAGAAGATTCGCATCCGGTTGAAGGCGTTCGACTACCGCCTAATCGACCAGTCGGCGCTCGAGATCGTCGATACGGCGAAGCGCACCGGCGCGGTGGTCAAGGGGCCGGTTCCACTGCCGACGCGCAAGCAGCGCTTCGACCTGCTGCGCTCGCCGCACGTGGACAAGACCTCGCGCGAACAGCTCGAGATCCGCACCCATTTGCGGCTGATGGACATCATCGATCCCACCGACAAGACGGTGGACGCGCTGATGAAGCTCGACCTCCCCGCCGGGGTGGACGTTGAAATCAAGCTATGAGGATCGAGGAATGAGGATCGAGGGAACAGCACTCAGCGCTCAATCCTCAATCCTAATGGCTCAATCCTGATTTGAGGCGAATAAGATGAGCTTGGGTTTAGTGGGGCGCAAGGTCGGCATGACCCGCGTGTTCACCGAGGACGGCGATACCGTCCCGGTGACCGTAGTCGACGTGTCGGACAATCGCGTGACCCAGATCAAGACGCCAGAAACCGACGGCTATTGCGCGGTGCAGCTCGCGTACGGTCAACGGCGGCCGGCGCGCGTGACCAAGGCCGCGGCCGGGCATTTTGCCAAGGCGGGCGTGGTTGCCGGCCATACGCTCAAGGAGTTCCGGGTCAATCCGGGCGACTTGGCGAGCCTCAAGGTCGGCGGCGCGGTCGGCGCGGATATCTTCAAGGTCGGGCAAAAGGTGGACGTCTCCGGCACGTCCCAGGGCAAGGGCTTTGCCGGCGTCATCAAGCGCCATCATTTTTCCTCCAACCGCGCGAGCCACGGCAACTCCGTCTCGCACAACAAGCCGGGCTCGATCGGCCAGAACCAGGACCCCGGGCGCGTTTTCCCCGGCAAGCGCATGGCCGGACACATGGGTGCCGCCCACAGCACGGTGCAGAACGTCGAGATCATCCGTGTCGATGCCGAGCGACAGCTCCTGTTGATCCGGGGCGCGCTGCCCGGCTCCCGCGGCGGCGGGGTGACGGTAAAGCCGACCACCCGCGCAGCGAGGAAGGTGGTCGCCGCGCCGAAGCCGGCTGCCAAGCCCGCTGAAGCAAGGCCGGCTGCCGCCAAGCCCGCCGACGCCAAGCCTGCCGAGGCCAAGGCGGCAGCCACGAAGCCGGCGGCGAAGCCGACGAAATGAGGGCAACGTGGAACTCAAGTTGATCAACGACCAGGGCAAGCCCACCGCGAAAGTCGCTGCCTCCGACGCGGCGTTTGCGCGCGAGTACAACGAGGCGCTGGTGCACCAGGTCGTCAACGCCTACCTCGCCAACGCGCGGCAGGGCACGCGGGCGCAGAAGGCGCGCGGCGAGATCAACAAGTCGAACAAGAAGCCGTGGCGGCAGAAGGGCACCGGGCGCGCGCGCGCCGGCCGGGCCTCTTCGCCCTTGTGGCGCGGCGGCGGCAGGATCTTTCCCAATCTGCCGGACGAGAACTTTTCGCAGAAGATCAACCGCAAGATGTACCGTGCCGGGGTGTGTTCGATCCTCTCGCAGCTCGCGCGCGAGGAGCGGCTCGCCGTGGTCGAGAACTTCACGGTGGACGCCCCCCGGACCAAGCTCCTGGCCGAGAAGCTGCGGGGCATGGGGCTCGACGATGTGCTGATCATCACCGACCGCGTCGACGACAACCTGCGGCTGTCCTCGCGCAACCTGCCCAATGTCGAGGTCCTGACCGTGGGCGAGGCCGATCCCCTCAGCCTCCTGCAGCATGCCAGGGTGCTGGTGACGCGCGGCGCCGTGGCCAGGATCGAGGAGCTGCTCAAGTGAGCGCCGCCGCCAATATCCAGCAGCAGGCCCGGCTGATGCAGCTCGTGCTGGCGCCGGTGATATCGGAGAAGAGCACTTTCGTCGCCGACAAGAACAACCAGGTGGTGTTCCGGGTCGCCCCCGATGCGACCAAGCCCGAGATCAAGGCCGCGATCGAGCTCATGTTCAAGGTCCAGGTGGATTCGGTGCAGGTCGTCAACGTGCGCGGCAAGGGCAAGCGCTTCGGCCAGTCCGTCGGGCGCCGCCGCCATTGGAAGAAGGCCTACGTCTGCCTCAAGGAAGGCCAGGAAATCAATTTTGCCGAGCAGGCGGAGGCCAAGTAATGCTGGTCAAGATGAGACCCATCACCCCCGGCCAGCGCCAGCACGTCAAGGTGGTCAATCCCGATCTCCACAAGGGCGGGCCGGTGCCGCATCTGGTGGAGCGCAAGCTCCGCAAGGCCGGCCGCAACATGCATGGCGAAATCACCATGCGCCACCAGGGGGGCGGCCACAAGCAGAATTATCGCAAGGTCGATTTCAAGCGCGACAAGGACGCCATCGCGGCAAAGGTCGAGCGCCTCGAGTACGACCCCAACCGCAGCGCGTTTCTGGCGCTGCTTCTATACGTCGACGGCGAGCGGCGCTACATCATCGCGCCCAAGGGCGTATCCGCGGGCGCGCAGCTTGTCTCCGGGCCGGAGGCGCCGATCAAGTCCGGCAATGCCCTGCCTCTGAGGAACATCCCGGTCGGCACCACCGTCCACTGCGTCGAGATGCTTCCCGGAAAAGGCGCGCAGCTCGCGCGCGCCGCCGGCGCCTCGGTGCAGCTGCTCGCGCGGGAAGGCGAGTACGCGCAGGTCCGGCTGCGTTCCGGCGAGATCCGCAAGGTGCACATCAACTGCCGCGCGACCATCGGCGAAGTCGGCAACGAGGAGCATTCGCTCGAGTCGATCGGCAAGGCGGGGCGCGTGCGCTGGCGCGGCGTGCGCCCGACGGTGCGCGGCGTGGCGCAGAACCCCGTCGACCATCCGCACGGAGGCGGCGAGGGCAAGAAGTCCGCGGCGCGCGACCCGGTGTCGCCGTGGGCCGTGCTGACCAAGGGCTACAAGACGCGCAAGAACAAGCGTACCGACGCCATGATCATCCGCCGCCGCAACGCCAAGGTCGTGGGAGCTTAGCCATGGCACGCTCGATCAAGAAGGGACCGTTTGTGGATCTTCACCTCTTGAAGAAGGTGGAGGCGGCGCAGAAGTCGAACGATAAGCGCCCGATCAAGACCTGGTCGCGCCGCTCGACCATTTTGCCCGATTTCGTGGGCCTCACGATCGGCGTGCACAACGGCAAGCAGCACGTGCCGGTGTACGTGACCGAGAACATGGTCGGCCACAAGCTCGGGGAGTTTTCCCACACGCGGATATTCAAGGGCCACTCCAAGGCCGGCTCGGCGCAGGCCGCCGCAGCCGCCGCCGCCGCCGCGGGCGACCGGAAATCGGCCCCGACCCCGGCGCCGGGGGCGGCGCCGGCGTCAGCCCCGACCGCGCCCGCCGCGCCCGCCAAGGCCTAGCGAGCATGAACACCTCAGCCACGCTGCGCGGGGTGCGCCTGTCAGCCCAGAAGGGCCGGCTGGTGGCGGACTTGATCCGCGGCAAGCCGGTCGAGCAGGCATTGAACATCCTGCAGTTCGCGCCGAAGAAGGGCGCGGTGATCATCCGCAAGGTGCTGGAATCCGCCATCGCCAACGCCGAGCACAACGACGGCGCCGACATCGACGAGCTGAAGGTCACCCAGATCCTCGTCGAGCGCGGCACCTTCCTGCGCCGCTTCCGCGCCCAGTCCAAGGGCCGCGGGGCGCGCATCATGAAGCCGACCTGCAACATCTTCGTGACCGTCGGCGACGGGAGAAAGTAGGAATGGGCCAGAAAATCAACCCGATCGGCTTCCGGCTTGCGTTGAACCGCAACTGGGCCTCGCGCTGGTACGCCAACAACAAGAACTTTTCGAGCATGCTGCTCGAGGACCTCAAGGTGCGCGACCATCTCAAGCGCAAGCTCGCGCACGCGGCGGTCTCGCGCGTGGTGATCGAGCGCCCCGCGAAGAACGCGCGCATCACGATCTACAGCGCCCGCCCTGGCGTCGTCATCGGCAAGAAGGGCGAGGACATCGAGTCGCTCAAGGTCGAGCTGCAGAAGATGCTCGGCGTGCCGGTGCACGTCAACATCGAGGAAGTGCGCAAGCCCGAGATCGACGCGCAGTTGATCGCGGACTCGATCTCGCAGCAGCTGCAGAAGCGCATCATGTTCCGCCGCGCAATGAAACGCGCCATCACCAATGCCATGCGGCTCGGCGCACAGGGCATCAAGATCATGAGCGCG
>JAHZNX010000225.1 GCA_020028375.1 Betaproteobacteria bacterium
CACCCGCTCTACGCGGGAGGTGTGGGCCCGCGCGGCAATCCGGTCGCGACCGGGCTGGTGCGCGAATCCGATCTCATCCTCGCGCTCGGCACGCGCCTCGGCTTCAATACCACGCGCTTCACCAGCGAGATCGTGACGCCGCGGTCGAAGATCGTGCAGGTGGACATCGATCCCCTCGCCATCGGGCGCTACTATCCGCTCGCGCTCGGGATCGTCGGCGACGCGGGGGTGGTGGCCGGCGCGCTCGCGGACCTGGTGGACGCGATTCCCGCGGGGCACGCCCCGTGGCGGGCGCGCAACGAGAAGTTCGTCAAGGACCGCCAGCAACTGTGGGCGGGGCGCGAGGAGATCGCCCGCAAAGGGGCGCGACTGCTCCACCCCGAGACCATCTACTCGGAGCTGCGCAAGGTCGCGCCGCGCAACGCGCTCTTCACCATCGACGCGGGCACGACTTGCCTGCAGGCGACCGACCGGCTCCCCTGCCATTCCGTGCCGTCGCTGATCGCACCGCTCGACTGCGGCAACATCGGCTTCTCCTACGCGGCGGGGCTCGGCGCCAAGGTCGCCGCCCCGGAGCGCACGGTGATCTCGCTGATGGGCGACGGCGGCTTCGGCATGACCATGGGCGAGATGACGACCGCGGTGCAGAGCCAGATCAACACCATCGCGGTGGTGATGGACAACGGCACGTGGGGCGCGGAGATCGCCTACCAGCGCGATTTCTACAATCAGCGCTACATCGGCGCCCACGTGCTTTCGCCGCGCTTCGACGAGGTGATGAAGCTCTGCGGCGGCACGGGTTACTACGTGACCGGGCCGGGGGAGACCGCCGATGCCGTCAACCAGGCGATGAAGGCGGGCAAGCCCGCCGTCATTCACGCCAAGGTGGACCCGGACGCGATACTGAGCTTCCGGACGGACTCGATCGTCAAGCGCAGCGAGAACAAGTGACGAGGTAAGGGTGACGAGGTAAGGGTGACGAGATACGGGTGACGGGCTGTAAACCGTTTGGTCAACGGGCCGTTTAAGGCCGAATGGCTACTTCAACGACCCATCGCGACCTGCACGCCTGGCGCGAGGCCATGAGCCTCGTGGAAATGGTGTATCGCGCTACGGCGAGTTTTCCCAGAACCGAGCTCTTTGGTCTGGTTAATCAGATCCGGCGCTGTGCTATTTCGATTCCTTCGAATATTGCCGAAGGGGCGGCACGGAACTCCACGCGAGAATGGGTTCAGTTTCTGGGGGTTAGCTGCGGGTCCCTGTCGGAGCTTGAAACACAGCTGGAATTGGCGATTCGGCTGGGTTACCTCGAGGCCAACACTGATGCCACGCGCCAGACGAACCGGGTCGGCAGAATCGTAAGGGCCCTACGCAATACCTTGCGGGAAAAGGCAGCGAGAGAAGCCGACGGGTAGGGTGTTCGTCACCCTTATCTCGTCACCCGTAATCGTCACCCGTATCTCGTCACAGGTGTTCAGTGCAGGTGCTTGCCCCGCGGATGGAGCGGGCGAGGCGGGAATTCGAGAAGCACCGCTTCGAGCCGACGAGCGCCTGCGGCGATGCAGCGCCGCGGGCGGGGGCAGAATCAGTGTAAGTGCTTATTGCGCGGATGTAGAGGAATAACGGTAGAAGAGCCGGTCGCATGCTCGCCGGTGACCTTGCGCGCCGACCAGTCCTGCTCGAAGAGCTGGTTGACGAGTGCGGCGACCTGGTCCACATCGGCCTTGCCGAGATGGCGAGCCAGCATGGCCGAGACGTCCTCGGTCACGCACTGGCGGCGGAATTCCTGGATCGCCTCGGGCGTAGGGCCGACGAACAGCTGGTAGAACTCGTCCTCGCCGTTCTCCGGGTAGTAGGTGGCTTCGACCTCGGAAGCGTACTCGGTGAGCGGCCCGAGGTTCTGGAACGCTTCCGTCAGCCGCGCGTGGAAGCTGCGGCCGACTTCCCCGGTCCAGCAGATATTCACCGTGCGGTCGCGCGTGTCGAACTCGATGCCCAGCTCCTCGCGCTCGATGCTGTGCGCCTCGGCGATCGTGTCCACGTCGAGGTACTCGAGCCACGGGCGCAGCGCGTGCTCGACCTGCGACAGGCGCACGCCGCGCCCGAGAAAGACGTTGCCATGGACGTGGACTTCCATTCTCATTGCAGCTTCCGGCCGTCTCGCAGAATCAGGGGCGATAAGAATAGCACAACTCATCCCTTCAGGAGCCCGTGTTCCTTGAACACTTCGACGGCGAGGCGCACGGCGCCGTTGGAGGCCGGGAAGCCGCAGTAGCCGGCGGCATGCACGAACACCTCGATGATTTCGTCCGGGGTTGCGCCATTGTTCAGCGCGCCGGCGATGTGCCCTTTGATTTCGTCCGGGCGATTCAGGGCCGTCAACATGCCGAGCGTCACGAGGCTGCGCACCTTGAGCGGCAGGCCCGGCCGCGACCAGATCGTGCCCCACGCGAGCTCGGTGACGAGCTCATTCTGCTGCTTCGTGAAACGGTCGGGGCTCGCGGCCCGTTTCGCAACATGCGCGTCGCCCATGACCTTGCGGCGCAAGGCCATCCCCTTCTCATATGCTGCTTGATCCATGACTGCCTCCCTTCTGAAAATTCCGGATTCCCGCCTTCGCGGGAATGACATTCCCACACCTGATCAGAGCAGCCCGAGCTCCCTGAGCGCAGCCGCCATTTCTACGCGCTCACGCGCGAGTTGCTGGCGCAGAGGCGCGCCGGCAATGTGCATCGAGGTCCAGTAATGGCTCGCAGCCGCGGTATTCCATTCCTCCGTCGCAACGGCGGCTGTCAGAACCGCCTCCCAGAACGCGACCTGCGCCGGCGTGATTCCGCGCGCGCTGCTGGCGCCGCGCCAGGCGCCGATCACGCACTCCACTGAGTGCTCGCGCCACGTCGGCGCCTGCGCGTAGAGCCCGCCGAGACGCTGCGGCGCGGACACCGCGAGCGCCCGCATCGTGCCCGCCGCAAGCTCCTTGACGGCGCTCGCCGCGGTTACAGCGCAAACGTCAGCGTTTCCGGCAACGACGTCGGCGACGGCGTCGAGCGCAGAGTCGAACACCCGGATCTTCGGCGCCTTCACGTCACCGCCGGCATGCCGGACTACTCTTGCGAGGGCGATGTGGTTGGGATTGCCGAGCGAGGTTGAAAGCGCGACCGTGACGGAAGCGGGGCGGGCCGCGAAACGCTCAATCAGGTCGGCGCCGCTCTTCAGGGATGAATCGGAACGAACCACGAAGGCGATGTATTCGGTGTAGAGGATGGCGAGCGGCGTAAACGCGCTTTCGTGGTCGAAGACGGTTGCTCCGAGCAGGTGATCGGTGGCGAGATTCGAGGAACTCACGCACAGCACGTGGGGATTGCCGGGGCGGTGGTCGAGCCATGCCCACGCTCTTCGACCGCCGTCGCCGCCGATGTTGGTGACCCGCACTGGAACGTCGAGGAGCCGTTTCGCCTCGATGGCTTTGGCGAGGGCGCGCGCAGTGCGGTCGAGTCCGCCGCCGGGCGGGGTGCCCGCGACAATCTCGACCTCGCGCTGCGGGCGCCAGGCGCTCATCTCAGGACCCTAGCGTGGGTACCCGACACAGCACCTGTTGGGCGCCCAGGTTGAGCGCGAGGTCAGCCGCCACCTGACTTGATGCTCGAAGGGAGAATCTGGAAATCGTCCGTTTGTCCGAGCGAACGCAAAGTTGCCAGCAAAGTCGCGGGCGGAATAACGAGCTTTCGGCCGGAGAGGTCAAGCCAACCCCCGGTACTGCTCACCCTGGCCGCCTGCTTGCCGTCCATTCGCCAAAACTCGTTGCGCATCATGAACCGGCTTCCATCGGCCGCGAGACCTGCGAGCGCCAGAGTAACCCGGACCTCTTCCAGCAATTGGATCTCTTTGTAATACTCAACCTCGTCTTTCATGATAACGGGGCCGATGTTCCGGCGGATGAATTCGTCCATCGGAAAGCCGTTTGCCGAGAAAAACATCATTCGGACATCGGCCGATTTGTCCAGAAAGGCCGTGTTTCTCATGTGGGAGTTGAAGTCCATGTCTCCCCAGCCTGCAATCATTCGTTTCTCAAACATTTGGAGCTGTCCCGGTGGATTGCCGTTCGGGCGTCCGTATATGCGCGCAACCTGCTTGCACTACGCTTCGCGGAACAGCCGCCCCGCGCCGGGGACGACCCGCGCATCGCGCAGCAGGCGCAGCATCTTCCACATCGAGGCCTGATTGCTGGCGACGACCGGTTTTCCGAGCTTGCGCTCCATCGACTCGATGATCC
>JAHZNX010000226.1 GCA_020028375.1 Betaproteobacteria bacterium
ACGGAGTTTGCCAGGTTGAGGCAAGCGAGCACGTAACGCGGAAAACGTTGCACGACCGCCCGTAGCTGGGCTTCGGCCTCGGGGTAATTTCCCGCGGACGCGTGGCAGTTCGCGATGCCCATTGGAAATTGCGGCTCGTCGGGTTTGAGCATCGCGGCGTGGCGATATGCCGCCATCGCCTCGGCGTAGTTCCCGAGCTGGAACAGCACGTTTGCCAGATCGCCCTGGAACATCCAGTTCCGGGGGCTGAGCGATGCCGCCCTGCGGATGAATCCTGCGGCTTGCGACGGATTGCCGCCCTGGAACGCGGCGAGCCCAAGCAAGTAGAGCGCGTCAGGATGATCGGGCTCGACGGCGAGCACCTGCCGGCAGAGCGACTCCACGTCGCCGATCTGGCCGCGCTGGTGCAGCACGATCGCCTGCTGCACCATGGCGTTAATTTGATGGGGATGCTTCGATGCGCGAACCATGGCTATTCAATAGCATATATGCCGCGGATGGCGTGCCCCTTATGAGGTATTCTTCGACCTCAAACCCGTTCCACTTTGAAGTTGCAACCGCGGTATGAGCAAAACCAGTATTTATCAGATATTTTACGATCAAGAAACCAGAAAAAATCTTGACGCGGGATTCATTCCCCTCGATAACTCAAGGAATGAGAGGCCCGATTGGTATGAATTCTGGGTTATTCGAAAATATCTGCTCCGAAACAAGCTTGAAGAGGACCGATGGTATGGATTCCTGTCGCCGAGTTTCCTGAAGAAAACGGGGGTGACGTCGAAGGCCGTCTACGATCTTTTGGTGGAGGTTGATGGCCGGTGTGACGTCTTGTTGATTTCCTACAGCTGGGATCAGATAGCTTATTTTCTCAATTGTTTCGAGCAGGGGGAGTTCTGGCATCCGGGACTGGTTCATTCTTCCGAAAGCTTTTTTCAGGCTTCCGGCATTGATTTCGACATGAAAAATTACGTGGGCAGCACTCAAAACACGGTCTTCAGCAATTTTGTTTTCGGAAAACGAAACTACTGGGAGAAATGGTTATCCCTCGCCAATTCTCTTTTCAGCTATTTTGAATCCGGAAACGCTCCGTCCTCGAAGCAGACCAGCGCTCTGACGACCTATGGCTCGGGCGAAAATCTGGCGCCGATGAAAGCGTTTATTCAGGAGCGCCTGGCATCAGTCGTTCTTGCAAGCGGGAAGTTCAGAGTGTTGGCAGCGGATATAAGCGGAAACCTGCCGGTTTTCGATCGCTTGTTTCTCGAGAATTCGCGTACACGGCACTTGCTTTATACCTGCGACATCATGAAGCAGGAGTATTGCGCATCAAAAGATGTGCGGTATCTGGAAATGTATTGGAAAATCAGGGAGCTAGTGCCCTTTAGAGGGAGAGGGTGAGCCTCGCGCAACCGCTGCAACTACCCTCAGCCCGTCTGACGGCCCACCGCCAGCTCCCGCATAAGTGCACTCGCAAAAGGACCGTCGATGCAAGCACGCGCGCTTCAGCCCGGACAAGATTTTTGAGATAAGCCATTGTTTATACGTATATTTAATTTATAGGTTTGTTCACCAGGCTGCTCGCCCGTCCCCGACTCGACGAACTTTGACTGCCGGATGCTCGGATCAATGCTCCTTGCCGTGATTGAAGGCGGATCGTTAGGGGATCGGTGCCAAAGTAATATCTTTCTGATTTATATGGATTTCATGGAACGGTCTCGCCACTGGATGCCAAGCCGTCATTTTGTTGCGCACCTGCAACAAAGCCACCGAAATGGTGAGAAATAATTCGCGCTTCTGTTGCCCCTGCGCCAGATGATCCGGCAAACTAACCGCAGCCTCACCGTAAGGGGGGGTGTTCTGGGGTTGTCGCAAACACGTGATGCGATCGCCCTTCGGGCAACAAACTCAAAGGAGATGCAACATGAATAAGAAGGTAATGGCAGTGGCGGTCGCGGCAGCGCTTGCTGCACCGGCAGCGGCGCTGGCGCAAGTGACAATTTCCGGTAAGTTCAACGCCGAGTACGGTTTTGCCAGCCAGATGGACACGACGTCCAATTTTAGCCGGGACAGTACGGACGGGTTCAATTCCGGCGCCTCGAATATCCGTTTGGCGGGCGAGGAGAAGCTGGGCGGCGGCAATAGCGTCTGGTTCCAGTGCGAAACCCGGGCGAGGTGGGGGGTTGACTTGAGCCCGACCCAAGGTACAAGCGGCATATGTGATCGCAACTCCGCCCTCGGATTCAAGGGCGCCTTCGGCAACTTCTTTGTGGGCAGGTGGGACACGGCGGTGGAGGACTCGTCGGGCTTGACCCGTCTCACCGGATCAACGGGCTGGGATGGCAGGCAACATCTGTTGACGGAGAGCCAGGATACTTCTAATACTGCTACTAACATAGGTATTAGTTTCGCGCAGCGGGTCCAGAATTCCTTCAACTACAATTCGCCGAATTTCAGCGGCTTCCAGGTAAACCTTTCGACGACCTCTGCGGGCTCGGCTCTCAACACAGGAAACGTGGCGACTCAGAGCGGACTCAAAGGGCGCATCTACAGTATCCTCGCCAAATACGAGGGCGGCCCGCTGTTGGGCTATCTCGGGTATGAAACACACAGTGATAACCAAGCCGTGACGTCCGGTGGGAGAGACGGCGCAAAGGAGAACTTTCTCACATTCGGCATAAGCTACGTGTATGGGCCGGTCAAGTTCGCGGCGATCTATACGGACGTGGACGCTGACGGAATAGTCGCTGGCACGGATGTCACGCGGTCGACCTGGCAAATCGGCGCCGACTGGAAGGTCACCCCAGCGGGCACGGTTCGCTTCGTTTATACCCAAGCCGACGACTATGAAGGCACCGACGCTCGCGCGGCTCTGGCCGATCAGGGGGCCAAGCAATACTCGATTGGCTACTTTCACGCCCTGTCCAAGCGCACGACCGTGGGCGTTTATTACACCGCAGTCGATAACGACACCAACGGCGTGTACAACTTCGCCAGTTTCAACACTGCCAACAAACTGGGCGACAACGCGAGTGCATTCGTGTTCCAGGCGGTGCACAACTTCTAAGCTTTCAATCGCGCACTACGCGGGGGGCGCTTCGGCGCCCCCTTTTTTTGTCCACAGTTCTTGCATGCATCGGGGAACTGTCAACTGATTACGCAGAGAGACGCGGGAAAAGAATAGAATCCCGGTGTTCTCTGTGACTTTCGTGGCCGATACTCGAATCCCCGCCCGAGCCTGTTCCCGGCGTCCAGGCACCCTGGCGATTCAATAACCGCTACCATGTCCGAACGTGAGGACACCACGAGCGGGGTGCAGGACGACCTGCGCCGCGTGACCGAGCTGCTGCGCAAGCACGAAGTGGTCGAGAGCCTCGTGCACCGGCAGCAGGGCCCGCGCCAGGAGCTGGTCGAGGACCTGGTGCACCGCATGCACCTGGTCGAGCTGGGGAAGCAGCTCGAGTCGCTGCACCCGGCGGACGTCGCCTACATCCTGGAGGCGTTGCCCCTCGCGCAGCGCCTGGTCGCATGGGATCTCCTCAAGCCCGAGCGCGAAGGCGAGATCCTGCTGGAGGTCTCCGACGCGGTGCGCGAGACGTTGATCGCGCACATGGACCAGCGGCAGCTCGTCGCCGCGACCGAGCGGCTCGACACCGACGAGATCGCCGACCTCGCGCCGGACCTCCCGCGCGAGGTGATCCAGGACGTCTTCCGCTCGCTCGCGCCCGAGGAGCGCGAGCAACTGCGGGCCGCGATGTCCTACCCGGAGGGCACGGTCGGGGCGCTCATGGATTTCGACATGATCAGCATCCGCGACGACGTCACGGTGGAGGTCGTGCTGCGCTACCTGCGACGCCTCGACGAGATGCCGGATCACACCGACCAGCTGTTCGTCGTCGACCGTGCCGGGCGGCTCGAGGGCCTGTTGCCGGTGAACAAGCTGCTCGTCACCGATCCCGGGACCGCAGTGGACACGGTGATGCGGCGGGAGTTCACGAGGTTCCATCCGGACGAGAAGGCGCAGGACGCCGCGCAGGCGTTCGAGCGCTACGACCTGGTGTCGGCGCCGGTGGCGGGGGGCGACGGCAGGCTGATCGGGCGCGTCACGGTGAACGCCGTGATGGACTACATCCGGCGCGAGACCGACAGCGACATGCTTTCCGCCGGGGGCCTGCGCGAGGAGGAGGATCTGTTTGCGTCGGTCTGGAAGAGCGTCAGGAACCGCTGGACCTGGCTCGCCGTCAACCTGGTGACCGCGTTCATCGCCTCCCGC
>JAHZNX010000227.1 GCA_020028375.1 Betaproteobacteria bacterium
GGCGGAACCGGAACATGGCTGTGGAGGATGCAATGGTGATCAATATGAAGGAATTCCGTAAGGCCAAGGCGGCGAAGACGACTTCGAGCGCTGCCTCTGCCCAGCGCGACAGCGAATTACTGTGCGTGAACTGGAGCCCGGCGTATGCGGTCGTCGCCCTCTCCTGCTACCAGACCCCGCAGGAAATGAGCCCGCAACTGCCGGATGAATTCGACCGCATCGACATGACCGTTTTCATGGGACGCCTGCGCGCGCTGTCGAGCCAGATCTAGAACACCGTCTCCCCCGGAGGCGGGCCGTGCCCTCGTGGCCGGCCCGCTTTTTTTTCGTGTCCTTCGCCCCCTGTTCGTCGCAAATCGGGGTGGGTCGCGGGTGCCAGCGCACCGGCTTGAGCGCCCCCGGCAGGTAAAGGGGGTGCGCCGGTTCGTCCGTCCCGTTCACGCGCAGCGCGTACAGCGGCACTCCCGCCCGCTCGAGCAATCGGACCACGCGTTCGGCGCGCCCGAGGTGCGCGCCATGATTTCCCCACGCGCACACCACGATCGCCGCCTCGCGCGCCGCGCGCACGATCGCCCGATCGTTCGCCGGCCCCACTGGATCGCGCGCCGCCATCAACTGCAACGGGTCGGTCGCGCGCCAGGCGAACACGTTGGTCACGACGAGCGCCCCGTACCCCCAGCGCGCTGCGTAGTCGCGCGCGCGCGAACAGGTCGGATCGAGCTTCACCTCGTCCGCCGTGCTCGGGTTGAGCATTAAGAAATTGGCCACGCGGCCGGCGCAGTCCCAGCGGCGCCACAGGAGGTAGCGCCACCGGCGGCAGGATGAAAACGCCGCGCCGGAATCGCTCGCTAGTATCAAGTAAGCCGCGGCTCTTGGAGTCAGGTCATCCTTCCGGCCAAAGAACCAGCCAGCCTCTAGTGTTTCGCCGGGATGGCGTGCACGTTGCGGTCGATCTGCAGCATCAGAGGCCCGCCGGTCGCGATCACCGGGGTCTCAGGCTGCGGCGCGCGCGTGAGCGCGTAGTAGCCGGCCGTCGTCGCGACAGCGACCAGGACCGCGGCCGCCGCGAGCAGCCAGCGTTTCGGGCGCAGCGCAGCGACTGCGCGCTTCGCCTCTTCGCGGTTCTGGGCGGGTAGGCGCGCCCGCTCCCTGGTCAACAGGCGCTCCGTCGCCAACTTTGCCACCCGGATTTCCTGCTCTTCGCGGGCACTCGCCGCTTCGAGCAAAGCTGTCTCTGATTCCGCGAGGGCCTGCGCAGTTGCACGCAGCGATTCCTCTGCCTTCGCACGCTCTGCTGCCGCTGCGGCAGCACGCTTCTCCGCCTCGACCTGCGCGTTCACCTCGACGAGCGCTTTCGCCTTCGCTTCCTCGCTCACGCGCGCGATACGCGTCGCCTCGGCCTCCGCGTGGGCGCGCGCATGGGCGCGATGGGCGGCCTGGGCCTCAGCACTTTCGCGTTCTTTCGCCGCCTTCAGCGCTTTCGCGTCCGCCGCCGCCTTCTCCTCGGCGGCGGCACGCGCCTTGTCCTCGGCCTGGATGCGCGCCTGCGCGATCTTCGTCGCTTCCTCGTCGAGCGCACGGCGCTGGTCGGCAAGCGCCGCGGCCTTGTGCTCCGCCGTCACCCGCGCCATCGCCTGTGCGAGCGCGGCCCGTTCCACATCGCGATGCTCCTGCGCGGCACGCTGCGCGTCGGTCTCGGCGGCGACGCGTGCATCGGCCTCGCGCTTGAGCTTGTCCTCCAGCGCCTTGTGCTCGCGCGCCGACTCCAGGGCCCGACGCTCCGCCTGGGCCTTTTCCCGGACCAGACGGCGCGCTTGCTCTTCCGCAGCGAAGCGTTCGCGCATGGACGCCGTCGCCCGCGCCTCGGCCTCGGACCGCTCGCGTGCGAAGCGCTCGGCCTCTTCTTCCTGGAGCCTGCGCTTCTCGGCGAGTCCCGCCGCCTTGCGCTCCGCCTCCTCCCGTGCCCGCGCCTCGGCCAGCGCGCGGGCCTCCGCCTGGTGGCGCTCCGCCGAGACGCGCGCCGCCTTCGCCTCAGCGTCGGCCCGGGCGTGCGCGATGCGCCGCAACTCCGCCTCCGCCGCCTGGCGCTCGCGTGCGAGATTGATGGCGCGCCGCTCCTCGGCGCCCAGCGCCCGCGATGCCGCCTCGGAGCTGCGCTCGGTCTCAATCCGGTTGCGCAGCTCGGCGACCGCTTCGATCGCCGCCTCGATGTCCCGGAACGCGGACGCGCGGGGCGTGTCGGCCGGGTGCTGCTCCTGGCGCCGCTTTTCCGCTTGCCTGAGCTGGTCGAGGAGCTTGCTCATATCGCCACAGTACATTACCGCAAGTCATGAAGAAACGTGACGGGTTACGGGCGGCGGGACGGGGTCACTGAGCACTCCCGCAGTGCGGAGAGCCGATGCCAGGTCATCCTTCATCCTGCTGCCTTCATCCGTGTTGTTAGAAGCGCCTTGATCCTGGGCTCGGGCCGCCAATAGTTCGGCCCTTTCAGGAACTTGCCGTTTGCATCGTAGATCGGCCTTCCGTCGGCGCCGAGCTTGCTCTCGTTGCTGTCCATGATGACGTCCAGCACCTCTTCCAGCGGCAGGCCGTACTTCAGCGCCTCCGACCGGCAGTAGACGATGATGTCGCCCAGCAGGTCCGCAATGGCGACCGCGATGTCGATGGGATCGTCGCCATTTACCGCAAGCCTCGATATCTCGTCGATCTCGTGCACCTCGTCGAGCAACGTCGCCTTGAATTTGACCAGCCGGTCCGCGATGTCCGCGGGCAGCGTCGGCCGGTCGTGGGCGGGAAGCTTGTACATCGCATTCATCGCGGCGATGCGATCAGGAAATGGCTTCTTCATTGAAGAGTTCCCATTGGAATGGCGCTTACCTGACCACAGCAAGAATGGCCAGCCCAACCACCGCCGCGGCCATGATGAAAAAGACTACGAGCAGCAAACGCGTCCGCACGCGCAGGACGTCCACGGCTTCGATCAAGCGGCCGTTCTGCTCGGCAAGCCGGGTGACAAGCTCGGAAGCGGCAGTCAACTCCTTGCGCAACTCCTCGATCTGCGCTTCGAGGGCGCGCTGCCCCGCTTCCGGCCCGTGCCCCGTGGCCCGCGGGGCGTCCTGCTTCTTGACCGCGGCCCAGAGCTTCTGCGCGCCCTTCACGACCGTCGGCGCGGCGGCAATCAGCTCGGCCCAGGGTATGACTCTGAATGCGGTAATCCAGTTGGCCATATCGGTACGTCTTCCGCTTGTGCTGAGCCCTGAGCTTGCCGAAGGGTCGACCGGCCTTCTGACTTGCCCTACCTGGAGTACACCCTCCTGGGACCGCGGGCCGAGAGGCGGGTCAGGCCGCAGGCCGCTTCTGCCAATCTTCCCGGCGGAAGCGCTTGCGGCGGGCCGCCGCCGGCTGCTCGCCGGTGAGATACTCGCGGATCCGCTCGCTTACCGTCTGGCGGACGCTGAGCGGCAGCGGCTGCGCCGCCACTTCGAAGCGCGCCACGATCTTGTCGGCCTCGGGCGGCTTGGCCGGCCCCGCGCCGTCGTGGAAAAAGCCGCCCGTGCGGTGCCATACCAGCGCCCGCTCGCTCGCACCGATCCCGTAGCAGAGCTGGAACAACGTGACATCCCCCTCGTCGGTCTGCCACACGAACAGATCGAAATACTCGTTGTGGAACCAGCGCCGGCGGGTGCGGGGTTCGTCGGCTATCCCCTCGATTTCGCGCAACATGGTCTTTCTCCTCCGGGAGCGTGCATGAGTATAGACATATGCCGCGGCGCCGGGGTTCGCGCCGAGGGGCGGAAGAGGGGCCCCAACCCCTCATCCCCGCCCTTCTCCCAAGAGGAGAAGGGCGGCTCGAGCCTCCTCTCTCCGCTCGGGAGAGAGGTCGGGAGTGAGGGATGGGGGATGTGACCCGAGGAGGGCGCGTCGGAGCGTTGAGCAGGGGCCCCATTCTTGGGGATGCGACCGCGGAGACGCGCGAGCAGCCGACACCCCTAGTACTGGCAGATCACGATGTCCTTGCGGAGGCTGCGGGGCAGGCGGCCGACAAGCTACCGTCAGATGCTTGCCAACTTCATGACGGAGGCCGCGGCGGCGTGACGACTGACGACTGACGACTGACGGGAGCGAGTCGAGAATTCCCCGACTCGCGTGCTAGGTACTGGCGCGCTGGCGCGACAGGACCTCGATGTTGGCCATCTTGGCGAGGTCGCGGTGCAGGCGCGCGACGCGCTCGATCTGGCCCTTCGCGGG
>JAHZNX010000228.1 GCA_020028375.1 Betaproteobacteria bacterium
AACCGCCCTGCCGCCGCATTCGCTCCGGGCGCCGCGCGCGATTTCACCCAGTGCGCGCTGGACCTCGGGCGCGGGCCACACGGCGAAAAACAGCCGTGCCGTGTCAGTGGACCCCGCTTTCATCCGAAATCAACCGCCAAGGCGCCAAAAAGCATTCAAGAACGCGCAATCCAAATACCCCGATCAGCACCCCGTTTTTCTGTATTTTGAATGCCGTTTGGCGTCTTGGCGGTTATTTTTCCGCATTCTCCAGAAGCGCGACGGCTTCGGCGGCGATGCCCTCGCCCCGGCCGACGAACCCCAGCTTCTCGGTGGTCTTGGCCTTGACGTTGACGGCGTCCGGAGCAATGCCCAGATCGGCCGCCAGGTTGGCGCGCATCGCGGGAATGTGCGGCGCCATCTTCGGAGCCTGGGCGATGATGGTGGCATCCAAGTTGGCGGCCTTCAGCCCGCGCTCCTTCAGCAGCCGTGCCACTTCGCGCAGCAGCCGGCGGCTGTCGATGTCCTTGTAGCGGGCGTCGCTGTCGGGAAAATGGCTTCCGATGTCCCCCAGCCCGGCGGCACCGAGCAGGGCGTCGCACACCGCGTGGATCAGCACGTCGGCATCGGAATGCCCCGCAAGCCCTTTCTCATGCGGAATTGCAACGCCCCCGATGACAAGCTTCCGCCCCGCGACTAATGCATGCGCGTCAAAGCCCTGGCCTATCCTCATTTTCGCTTCGTCCTTGGCTTGATCTTTTTCTTGGCGTCTTGGCGTCTTGGCGGTTCAGTATTGTTTTTCTTCTTCGGCCTCATCTTGGCAGTTTTTCGTTCGCGGCCCCTGATGATCAACTCCGCCACCGCAAGATCCTCGGGAAAGGTCACCTTGATATTCCGCGTGTCGCCCAGCACGAGCTTCGGCTTCAGGCCGAGTCCCTCGATCGCGCGCGCCTCATCGGTCGCCGCCGCGGGATCCACCGCGCGCAGCGCCTCGATCAGCAGCCGGTAGCGGAACATCTGCGGCGTCTGCGCGAGCCACAGGTTGTCGCGCGGCTCGGTCGCCACCACGCGTGAATCGCGGTTCGCGCGCTTCAGAGTATCTGCGACCGGCACCGCGAGCAGGCCCCCGGTGTCGTCGGCCTCGAGCTCGCCGAAGAGGCGATCGAGCTCATCGCGCCCGAGGCACGGACGCGCGGCATCGTGCACCAGGACCCAGTCCGCCGCCGCGATCGAGTCCCGCGCTGCGAGCAGGCCGTTGAACACGCTCGCCGCGCGCGTCTCGCCACCTGCTCGATGCGCGGGTGCCGCGCGAGCGTGACGAGCGAATGGTAGAGCAACGGCCGCCCCGCGATCTCGAGGTACTGCTTGGGCATCGCCGCACCAAGGCGGGAGCCCGACCCGGCGGCCGGAACGAGGGCGTAAGCTTTGGACAAGATGCGTCGAGGGCGCTGTAAATGCAGGGATTTTATCAGCAACAGTGTTGCGTCATCCGCACTTGAAAAATGAGCCGCCGGGCGCATAATTCCTTCATAAATGTCGCAGTCACTCCCATCGGTGCGCGCGCCGGCGGTCGCCGGCATGTTCTATCCTGGCGAGAGCCGCGAGCTGGCGCAGGCGCTGTCCGGCCTGCTCGGCGCCGCCGCGCACGACGCCCCCGAGCGCGCGGTGCCGAAGGCCATCATCGCGCCGCATGCCGGCTACGTTTATTCCGGGCCGGTCGCCGCCAGCGTCTACACGCTGCTCGCTCCCGCGCGGAGGAGCATCAAGCGCGTCGTGCTGCTCGGCCCCACGCACCGGGTCGCGGTGCGCGGGCTCGCGCTTCCCGGTTGCGGCGCGTTCGCCACCCCGCTCGGAACGGTCGAGATTGATGCCGATGCGGTCGAGGCGCTGCACGGCATGACCCAGGTGGTGGTGAGCGCCGAGGCGCACGCGCTCGAGCACTCGCTGGAAGTGCACCTCCCGTTCCTGCAGACGGCGATCGAGAAATTCAAGCTGGTGCCGCTGGCGGTGGGCCATTGCGGCGCGGAGGAGGTCGCTGCAGTGCTGGATGCCCTGTGGGGCGGTCCCGAGACGCTGATCGTGGTGAGCTCGGACCTCTCCCACTATCTTTCCTATGCCGATGCCCAGGCCGTTGACCGCGCGACGGCCAAGGCCATCCTCGGCCTGGCAGCGGACATCTCGCACGAGCAGGCGTGCGGGGCGACGCCGGTGATGGGACTCACCTGCGTTGCGCGCCGGCGCGGGATGAAGCCCGAATTGATCGATCTCCGCAATTCCGGCGACACCGCAGGCGACAAGAACCGCGTCGTCGGCTACGGCTCCTTCGCCTTCTACGAGGCGGCTTCCGATGCCCGATGACCCGGGCCCGATCGTGAGCCCGATCGTGTTTCTCACGGGATCGGGCTTCGACACGGTCCTCGACACGCCGGCGCTGCCTGGTGACGCCGGGCGCGTGTTGCTGCCGCTCGCCCGGGCGGCGATCGCCTCCCAGCTCGGGTTCGCCCACTCCGCGGACGATGACCTGCCGTGGCTGAAGTCGAGCGGCGCGACCTTCATCACCCTCATGCTCGGCAGCAAGCTGCGAGGATGCGTCGGAACCCTGCGGGCGCACCGCGCACTGGTCGAGGACGTCAGGGCCAACGCGGTGGCGGCCGCCTTCCGCGATCCGCGCTTTCCGCCGCTCGAAGCAGGAGAGTTTTCCGGCGTGTCGCTTGAAGTCTCCGTGCTCTCGGCGCTCGAGCCCATGAGCTTCACCGATGAGCCGGATGCGCTGAGGCAGCTCCGCGCGGGCGTCCACGGAGTCGTATTCGAGTACGGCCATCATAACGGCACCTTCCTGCCCCAGGTTTGGGAGGATTTCAAGGAACCATCGGACTTCCTCGCGCATCTCAAGTACAAGGCGGGTCTTCCGCCGGATTTCTGGGATCGCGAGGTCAGGCTCTCACGCTACACCGTGTTCAAGTGGCGCGAAATAAACCAGTAATGGGTAATGGGTAATGCGTAAAGCGCAATGCGTGGGCAATGTAACGGCGTTTATTCCCATCACTCATCACCCATTACTCATCACCATATGAGCGCGCAGCGCGAATATCCGGGCCGGTGGTGGCACATGCTGGAAGACGGGCGCATGCAGTGCGACCTGTGCCCGCGCGACTGTCGCCTGCACGAGGGCCAGCGCGGCGCGTGCTTCGTGCGCATGCGCGAAAACGACCGCATGGTGCTGACCACCTACGGGCGCTCGTCCGGGTTCTGCATAGACCCCGTCGAGAAAAAGCCGCTCAATCACTTCTACCCCGGCTCGAGCATCCTGTCCTTCGGCACCGCGGGCTGTAACCTCGCCTGCAAGTTCTGCCAGAACTGGGACATTTCGAAATCGAAGGACATGGACCGCCTCGCCGACGAGGCCTCGCCGGAAGCGATCGCGGAGGCGGCCGTGGGCAACGGCTGCAAGAGCGTCGCCTTCACCTACAACGACCCGGTGATTTTCGCCGAGTACGCGATGGACATCGCGGATGCGTGTCACGAGCGCGATATCCAGGCCGTTGCGGTTACCGCGGGCTACATCCATGACGCGCCGCGGCGCGAGTTCTACGCCAAGATGGACGCCGCCAATGTGGACTTGAAGGGCTTCACCGACGAGTTCTACTTCAAGCTGTGCGCCGCGAAGCTTCAGCCCGTCCTTGACACGCTGGTCTATCTCAGGCACGAGACGGACGTGTGGTTCGAGATCACCACGCTGCTGATTCCGGGCAAGAACGACTCGAGCGCGGAAATCGAGGCCGAGTCCAAGTGGATCATGAAAGAGCTCGGGCCGGACGTGCCGCTGCACTTCACGGCGTTCCACCCCGACTACAAGATGTTGGACACACCGCCCACGCCGCCATCAACGCTGCGGCGCGCGCGGGACATCGCGCTCGCCGAGGGCCTGCATTATGTCTACACCGGCAACGTCCACGACTCGGAAGGCGGCACGACTTACTGTCCGAAGTGCCGGTCACCGCTCATCGTGCGCGACTGGTACCGCATCGACGACTACCGCGTCACGCCCGGCGGCAAGTGCCCGGATTGCAACGCAACGATCGCTGGGCGCTTTGAAGTGTTCGAGCGCGCGTTCGGCCCGCGGCGCGTTCCGATCGCCATCCACCGTCCGGCATAAGTAGCCGGACCGTCGCAAGAGTCAGTAATGACAATTGAACTGCCAGGACGGTATTCGCGCCCGGCCTCGTCACGTTTTCCAATCCTTTGAATGGTCCGTTGAATTAATCTTCGCCTGGCACCCCTCCGGCTCGACATCAGGGAGACGAACCATGAGCAAGACTGCGGCATACCTACTGGTAGCGTTCCTCGCGCTCGGCCTTGCAGCCGAAGCCGGCGCGGCGCCGGCGCTCGAGCAGATCGGCGAGTTCACGGTGCCGGAGGCGAACCAGGGCGTGGGCGTGGACGCGCGCCACTTCTACGCCGTGGACAACTACGTGATCGGCAAGTACGACAAGAAGACCGGCAAGCTCGTGAAGAAATGGCAGGGCGACAAGAAGGGCCCCATCCTGCACCTCGACAGCGCGATGCTCATGGATGGCAAGCTCTACGCCGCCCACTCCAATTACCCGCAATGGCCGATGACGAGCTCGATCGAGATCTTCGACGCCGAGACGATGGAGCACATCGGCAGCCACAGCTTCGGCATCCAGTGGGGCTCGCTCACGTGGGCGGACTGGCACGACGGGCACTGGTGGATGACCTTCGCGAACTATGACCGCCTGCTCGGACCCGGCAAGACGCCGTACGGCCACAAGGCAAACACCGTGATGGTGAAGTTCACGAAGGATTTCCGGCCGGTGCAGTCGTGGACGCTGCCCAAGGCGATCCTCGACCGCTTTGAGGACATGAGCAACTCCGGCGGCTCGTGGGGCCCGGACGGCTACCTCTACCTCACCGGCCACGATCCGGCGGAGCTCTACCGGATGCGGCTGCCGAAAGCCGGCTCGGTGCTGGATCTCGTGGACATCATCCCGATGAACATCCGGGGCCAGGGCATCGCCTGGGACCGCTCGCAGCCGGGCGTCATCTACGGGATCATCCGCGCGACGGCGAAGGAGCGCGCCGAGGGCGGCGGTCACAAGGTGACGGTGTTCAAGCTGGTGGAAAAGCCCTAGGCGCGGAGAGAATCCGACTCCATTTATATTCACCTAGACTGGCGCCGGCAGAAACGAGCGATGAACGCGTCCGGTGAAAAGAGCGTTTGGGCGAGCGGCGTGGCGTATGAGCCTTACGTGGGCCGGTGGAGTCGCCCCGTCGCGCGCGAGTTTGTCGACTGGCTCGCGGTTCCG
>JAHZNX010000377.1 GCA_020028375.1 Betaproteobacteria bacterium
GAAGAAGGAGGACTTCTTTGGCAAGCCCCGTTCCGAGCGCGCGCAGCAATTCCTGTCCAAAATCCTGCACCACTGAAAATTCAATGATGCAGTGACTCAGTGACGGACTAGTCCCCGCGCGTGACGTGGGCGGAGACGCACAGCCACTGACACTTCCGGCGCGCCCACACGTCCGTATAGCGGCCCGCCCCGGTTCCGCCATCCGTTTTTTTGTAGGTCGTCCGCGCGTGGATGATGGCAACGTCGCCCAGGATCCGGATGCGCACGTCGTGGGCCTCGAGCTCCGACACCCTCGCGGGCCGCGCGATCTGTTCCAGGAATCCCGCGCGGTCCACGAGCGAGCCGTCGGGGTTGCTGTTCAGGAAATCATCCGCCAGGATCTCGTTGAAGCGGCGGACATCCGAGAATTCCACCGAGCGGACGAAGTCCTGGTTGAGCTGCTGCAGCATATCCGTGTCTGCTTTCATGGCTCTTCCCCCCCGTCAAATCACGGCAACGCAATCGATCTCGATCGGTACGCGTTTCATCCGCAGCCTCCTTCGCTTCGTTGGCGATAGTGCTGGACAGTATTGTCCGCGCGGCTTAGCCTTGACGTTTCACGGCAAGGTGAAATATGGATGACACGATCAGCATCCCCCGCATCGCCAATCTCTTCGCCGACCCGGCGCGCGCGCTGATCCTCAGGACCCTGATCGACGGCACTATGCGCCCGGCCGGCGAGCTCGCCTACACCGCCAACATCTCGCCGCAGTCCGCCAGCGCGCACCTGACCAAGCTGGTGCACGGCGGGCTGCTCATCGCGCAGGCGCAGGGGCGGCATCGCTACTTCCGGCTGGCGAACGCCCAGGTCGCGGACGCGATCGAAGCCCTCGCTTCGCTCAGCGTCGCGGTGCGGCCGCGCGCGCCGCGCAGCGTCCTGCCCTCGAAATCGGTGCCGATCCAGTTTCTGAACGCGAGGACCTGCTACGACCATCTCGCGGGGGAAATGGCAGTGCGCGTCTGCGAGGCGATGATGAAGTCCCGCTGGCTGGTTCAGGAAGGCCGGGATTTCCGCCTCACCCGGCTGGGCGAGAAGGAGCTTGCGGCGCTCGAGATCGATCTCGATGCCACGCGCCGCTCGCGGCGCGTCTTCGCCCGCGCCTGCGTGGACCTGACCCAGCGGCGCCCGCACGTCGGCGGCGCGCTGGGCGCGGCGCTGCTCGATCTCTACGTCGACCGGGGCTGGATCCTGCGCGCACGTCGCTCGCGCGTCGTCACTATCACGACGAAGGGGCAGGAAGCCTTCCGGCGCACGTTCGCGATGCAGGAAGCGTGATGAGTGATAAGTATCACGCCTTTTCGCAAAGACGATCGGCGAGGCGGCGCAGGAACGCCTCGCAGCGAGTGAGCTGATCGAGCGTCACGTACTCGTTCGGCTTGTGCGCCTGCGCGATCGAGCCCGGTCCGCACACCACCGTCGGGATGCCGGCACGCTGGAACTGCGAGCCTTCGGTCGCGAACGAGACCAGTCCCGACGAAATCCCTGAACTCGCTCAGCAATCGGTCCGGGTCGTCGCCCGGCAGGTGGCGGAACTCGAAGTCGAACGCGCATTCGTGCGGGATGACGTTCAGCGCCGAGCCGCCGCGGATGACGCCGGTGTGCACCGTGGTGTGCGCGATGTCGAAGCCGCGGTCGTAGGGCCCCCGGTCGCGATGCCGCCGCGCCATTTGCTTAAGGAATGCAACGGCCTCCGCAGCATATTCGACGGCGTTGACTCCGAGCGGCGCGTAGGCCGAGTGTCCGGCGAGGCCGCGCACCGTGCAACGGTAGCTCTTCTTGCCCTTGTGGGCGATCACGGGGCGCATCTCGGTCGGCTCGCCGACGATGCACGAGCGCGGACGGATGCCGGCCTGCCGGAGGTCCGCAATCAGCCTGCCCACTCCGATGCAGCCGACTTCCTCGTCGTATGAGAACGCCAGGTGCAGCGGCGTCTTCAATCCGCGCCCCATGATTTCCGGGATGAGCGCCAGCACGCAGGCGATGAAGCCCTTCATGTCGCACGCGCCGCGGCCGTAGAGTCTGCCGTCCTTCTCGGCCATCGCGAACGGATCGGTATCCCACGCCTGGCCTTCTACCGGCACGACATCGGTGTGCCCGGAGAGCACGATGCCCGGCTCGCCGCGCGGGCCGAGCGTCGCGAACAGGTTGGCCTTGCGCTTCGCCTCGTCGTGGGTGAGCCGGATCTCCGACCCGTAGGGCTCGAGGATTCCGCGCACGAACCGGATCAGCTCGAGGTTCGAGTCGCGGCTCACCGTCGGAAACGCGATGAGCCGGCGCAGCATCTCCACGCTCGAGAGCGGGCTCACCGATCGGGATGGCATGATCGCACGCGGGTGTGGGGGAGGGTCGAGCATAGGTAGCCCGAACGCCGGTGTCAAACCATCCGGCGGCGCGGTCACAAGCCCGGCAAATTGCGCTATGCTTGATTACCCCCCTGGTAGGAGAAAGACATGAACAGGCTGCTCGCTCTCCCGTTACTCGCCT
>JAHZNX010000229.1 GCA_020028375.1 Betaproteobacteria bacterium
GGGTAGGACTTGAGCTTGATCCGGGCGCGCATGCCGGATTCCTCCGCCTCGGAGGGGAGATCCACGCACTGGCCGTTCACGTCATACTTCCAGCCATGGTATGAACACCGCAGGCCGCATTCCTCATTGCGGCCGAACCATAGCGACACGCCGCGGTGCGCGCAGAACTCGTCGATCACCCCGACGCGGCCGTCCGTGTCGCGGAACGCGACCAGCTTCTCGCCCAGCAGCGGAACGCGAACCGGGGCGCCGTCCTTCTGGGCGACTTCCTCAGCAAGCAAAGCCGGAATCCAGTAGCGCCTGAACAGGTCCCCGAGCGGCGTGGCGGCTCCGGTGCGGGTCAGCTGTTCATTTTGCTCACGCGTAATGGCCATGATCGACTCCTATTGCTCCTTCTTCATCCAGAGACACGGGTCACCCGTGCTCGGCGGGATCGATACACACCCTGCCGTCGATGATCCGCACCGTCCACACCTTGAGCGGCTCGGTCGCCGGCGCGAAGGTCGCGCGGCCGCTGGCGATGTGGAACCGGCCCTGGTGGAACGGGCACTCCACCTCGTCGTCTAGCAGGTAACCCTCCGACAGCGATCCCGGGCCGTGGGTGCAATCGTCCTGGGTCACGTGAATGGCGCCCTCGACGTTGAAGACGGCGTAGACGCAGCCGCCGCTTTCCGCGCGCAATGCGCAGCCCGGGGCCACATCCGACACGCCGCACAGCGGCACCAGCTTCCCGTCCTTCATGCGTTGGCGCGTATTTTACCCTCTTGCCGGGAGCCTGCAGCGCGCCGCGCGGCGCAAATTCGTCACTCGTTCGTTCGTCGAACGGCGCCGCGGTGGTGGGCGTAGCTGCCGATCAGCATGAGCACGGAGTTGGCGAGAAACACGCTGGCCGCGCCGAACGCCGAGCCGACCGACCCGAACGCGAGCGGAATGACCATGTGGGTCAGGTTCACGACCGAAAAGCGCAGCCCGAGCGCCTCCCCCGCCCGCCCCTGCGGCGAGCGGTTGTAAGTCATGATGACCGAGAGCGGCTGGCCGATGCCGAGTCCCAGCCCGAGCGCGAACGACAGCAGGAGCAGGCCCCCGACGTTCTGCACGAACGGGAACAGCAGAAACGTCATGCCCGCAAGGAGCACGGAAACCGTCATCACCGGATCCTCGCCCCAGCGACGCACCAGCATCGGCAACAGAGTGCGGACCACGAAGGTCGCGGCGGCGAGGGCGCCGAGCACCACCCCGATCATGGTCGCGGACAGGCCGATGGAGTGCCCGTAGATCGGCATATAGAAGGTGTAGAGATCGATGCCGGCCACCACGAGCCCACTTATCAAGATAACGCGGCGCAGGTCCGGCTGGGCCAGCAGCTCGCGCACGCCGCCGCCCTCCTTGGGCCGGGCCGCCCGCTGCGAGTGCGGAATCACGCGGCGGCAGACGACCCATGCCGCGCACGAGACGGCGACGATCAACGCCAAGTACAGAAAGGTCGGCACATGGCCCCGGTGATCGATCGAAACGCCCACCAGCAACGGTCCGATCAGCCCGCCGAGCGCTATGGCCAGGCTCTGCAGGCTCACGTTGCGGGTGCGCTCCTCGGCGCCGCCGAACGAAGCGACCAGGTGCTGAAGCGCGATGTTGAGGAACACCAGCGCAACGCCCATCACCAGCGCCGACAAGTACAGCACCTCGATCCCCGCGACAAAGTAGGGAATGACCAGTCCCAGGGCAATGCCGGCGGAACCCAGCACGATGGGCCAGTAACTTCCGTAGCGGTCGGAAACCTTGCCGGCGTACACGGAAAGGAGGAGCGGCCCGAGGCCGTAGAGCGCGATGAGCAGACCGATCGCCGCGGCGGAGGCGCCGCTCTCGATCGCGTAGAGCGACATCAGCACGCGGCTGCTCATGTAGCTCATCCAACTGAGCAAGCCGAGAAATAGGATAAGATAGATCACACTCGAATCGGCGGTGGGAAATGCCCGGGGGCAGCAGGTCAGAGCGCGATATTCTAGCGCGGGCATCGCCGCCCTTCCCCGCGACCGGCAGTTCCATCGCAAAAGGAGCACGCATGCAGATCAAGAATGTCGGCGTCGTCAGTCCGGGCGACATGGGCCAGGCGATTGCCGGTCGGCTCAAGGAGGCCGGCCTGAACGTCCACGCCGCGCTCGACGGCCGCAGCGACCGCACCCGGGCGCTCGCGCGCGCGGCCGGACTCACCGATTGCGGCTCGCTGGAGAAGCTGGTGGCGGCCTGCGAGCTGGTGATTTCCGTCATTAATCCCGGCGAGGCGCTCAACGTCGCGCGTCAGGTGGCTGCCGCAATGAAGAAAACGAGCCGCAAGATCGCGTTCGCCGATCTCAACGCGGTTTCGCCGCAGACCGCGCGCGATGAGGATCGCATGATCCGGGACGCGGGCGGGATGTTCATCGACGGTGGCATCATCGGGCCGCCACCGCGCGGCGAGAAGGACCGGCCCCGCATCTACGTTTCGGGGCCGGATGCCTACCTGTTCGAGGGGATCAGCCACCCCAATCTCGTGGTGCGGGTGCTGTCGGAGCGCGTCGGCGACGCCTCCGGGGTCAAGATGTGCTACGCCGCGATGACCAAAGGCACGACAGCGCTCGCGGTGGAGCTGCTGGTGGCGGCGCGGAAGCTGGGCGTCGAGCAGGCGCTGGAGAAGGAGCTGCGCGAGAGCCGCAATGACGTCTTCGAATGGCAGATGAAGAACATTGCGAGCATGCCGCCCAAGGCCTACCGCTGGGTGCCGGAGATGCAGGAGATCGCGAGGACCTTCGGCGAGCTCGGACTCACGCCGCGCATGTTCGAGGGCGCGACCGACGTCTACGCCATGGTCGCGGCGACGTCCCTGGGCAAGGAAAGCCCGGAGCAGGCGCGCAAGAAAGGCCGCAGCGGCTTGGACGTTACGCGGGAAATTGCCGACAACAAATAAACTGGTAATGGGTGATGAGTGATGAGTGATGGGTAATGGGCGAAACCCGTTAGCTCCATACCCATTACTCATTACCCATAACTCATTACCCGCTAGACGCGGTACATCGAGCGCCGGTCGGGCTCGAAATTGATGACGCGCGGTGGCCGCTCCTCGCGGCTGCGGCCGACGTGGATCTGGCCGGTGCCGTCGAGCAGCAGCTCGCGCCGCAGCACGTGCACCTCTTCCCCACTCCCGAGCGAAACGAAGGTGCCGTTGATGCTGTGGTCGAACAGGTAGAAATGCGTGCGCACCAGCTTGATCGAGAGGTGCCGGCGCGAGGCGTAGACGTCCGACACGATCAGGTCGCAATCCTTGGCGCGCCCGATGACGATCCCGCTGCGCCACTGGTCCACGCGCACGCGCTCCTCGTCGAGCGTGACCAGCAGTGCGCCGGTATCGCCGGGTATCATCTTGCTGGGCTGCAGGTTGACGTCGGTCAGCTCGGTCCGGTCGCTGCGCCAGAGCACCTGGAAGACTTTTGACTCGTGGTCGTTGCCCTTCAGCACCGCGTTGAAGATCGGCCGCACGCACGTTTTAAGCGCGGCCGACAGGCAGCGCTCCACGGCATCGGTGGTGAGGATCTGCTCCGCGGTCGCCGCCGCCCTCAGGTAGGCCGCGACGTTCACCGTGTCGCCGAACACGTCGTTGTCCTCGACCAGCACCGGGCCGCAGTGGAGGCCTATGTGGATCGAGACCGGGTAATTGCCGGGCCTGGCCGCGCTGACCTGCGCCTGCATGTCGCTCGCGGCGAGCACCGCGCGATCGGCGTCGGGGAAGACGCACATCACCTCGTCGCCGATGGTCTTCACCAGCCGCCCGTCGTAGCGCGCCAGCACGCCGTTGACCATTTCCAGGCAGGCGTTGACGATGTTACGGGCGGCGCCGTCGCCGAGCTTCTGATACAGGCTGGTGCTGTCGCTGATGTCAGCGAACATCACCGCCATATGGTGGGTCTGGCGTACCATGCCGCGCGAGTATATCGCGCCTCATGACAATGGCCAGTGAAGAGTGACCGGTGGCGGGAGAACGGTCCCGACCCCGGAGCTGCGGCCACCGGCCCAGCGTGAGATAAGTCACGAAGCGAAGGTTCAGGCGGCGCCCGCGATCTCGCCGGGTTCCTCCAGCTCCGAAAACCGGACCGGCAGGATTTCCCGCGCGGAAAGGCTGCCGGTGGCGGACTTCTCCACCAGCATCAGGGTCTGCTTGTCGGGAATG
>JAHZNX010000230.1 GCA_020028375.1 Betaproteobacteria bacterium
CCCGCGCGCAATCCGCACAGGCAACGGCGGCCCCGACCGTGACCGCCGGGGTGCGGGGCGTGGAAGCGACGGAGTCGGAGCTCAAGCCCTACTGGCGGGGCGATCGCGATCAGGACCCCGCGTATCGCGCGGAGCGCCAGGCGCTGCTCGCGGCGCAGGACCTGGCCGATCGCACGCGCTACGCGGACGCGGCGCGCGCCTTCGACGCGTTCGTGGAAACCTACCCGCAGAGCGCGCTCACGCCGAACGCGCGTTTCGGCGGCGCGCTGTCCTACGCGGCGCTGGGCGACCGCACGCGCGCGATCGTGGCGTTCGAGGGGTTTCTCAAGCAGGACCCGCAACACCCCCTGGCGCGCGACGCGGAACGCGCGCTCGCCGCACTGCGCTGAATCGTGATGGGCGGCTGCGGCCGCCCTTCTCATTTGCGCGGAGCACGGCATCGCGCATAATATCTGCTCTGATTCCGCCGGACGGAGCATCGTCCCGGCGGCCACCGCACTCAGCCGATGCCCGCCGCCACCGCGTCCCATCTCGAAGTCGTAATCGGCATCATCCTGTTCTGGCTGGCGATCGGGGCGCTCGGGCTGCTGCGGCCGAATCCTCCCGGCACGATAGCGCGCTGGATGTATGTGCTCGGCGCCGTCGCCGGCGTGGTGCTCGCGGCCGTCGCGCTTGCCGCGATCGCAGCACCGCCGCAAGCGATCGTCCTGCCGCTCGGCCTTCCCGACCTCCCGTTCCATACGCGGCTCGACCCGCTGTCGGCGTTTTTCCTGCTGGTGCTCGGCACGACCGGCGCGGGGATCTCGTGCTATGCCGCCGGATATTTCGCGGGAGCGCACGCCGGCGCGGGGGGCCTCACGTGCATGCAGTACCACTGGTTTCTCGCCAGCATGGCGCTGGTGCTGATCGCCGACGACGCCTACCTCTTCATGGTGGCGTGGGAGGCGATGGCGCTGTCCTCCTATTTTCTCGTCACCACCGAGCACCACGATCCGGAGATCCGGAAAGCGGGCTTCATCTATCTCCTGATCGCGCACATCGGCGCCATCGCGATCCTGCTCTGCTTCGGCGTGCTGCACGGCGGGCAGGGCGATTACACCTTCGATGCCATGCGGCAGACGCAGCTCTCGAGCGGCTGGGCGACGGTCGCGTTCCTGCTCGCGCTCGTGGGCTTCGGCGCCAAGGCCGGCATCGTGCCGCTGCACGTGTGGCTGCCGGAAGCGCACCCGGCCGCGCCCTCGCCGGTGTCCGCGCTGCTTTCCGGCGTCATGCTGAAGACCGCAATCTACGGCCTGTTCCGCGTGACCTACGACCTGCTGCCCTCCATCCACTGGGAGTGGGGGCTGTTGGTCCTGGTGATTGCGGTGGTCACGACGCTCTTCGGCGTTCTCTTCGCGCTGATGCAGCACGATTTGAAGCGCCTGCTCGCCTACCACTCGGTCGAGAACATCGGCATCATCCTGATCGGCTTCGGCCTGTCGCTGATCTACATCGGCACCGGCCACCCGGTGCTCGCCGTGCTGGGGCTCCTGGCGGCGCTCTACCACACGCTCAATCACGCCGTCTTCAAGGGGCTCTTGTTTCTCGGCGCAGGCAGCGTCTTGAAGGGCGCCGGGCTGCGCAACCTCGGGCGCATGGGCGGGCTCATCCGCGTCATGCCGTTCACCGCATTCGTCTTTCTGGTGGGCGCCCTCGCGATCTCCGCGCTGCCGCCCTTGAACGGATTCGTCTCCGAGTGGCTGACGTTCCAGGCGACGCTGCTCTCGCCGGCACTGGAGCACGGCGTACTGCGCTCGATCATCCCGCTCGCCGCAGCGGCGCTGGCGCTCGCCGGCGCCCTCACCGCGATGTGCTTCGTCAAGGTGTTCGGAATCGCGTTTCTGGGCGTGCCGCGTAGCGTGGAGGCGTCCCGCGGCCGCGAGGCGAGCGGGTGGGAGCAGCTCGGCATGGGATGGCTCGCCGTCGTGTGCGTCGTGCTGGGGCTTGCCCCGGTCTGGATGATCGGCGTGATGGACCCGGTCGCGTTGAGCCTGCTCGATTACAGTCCTGCCACCATGGGCATGGCGGCGCACTGGCTGTGGCTGACGCCTGTCGCGCCCGAGCGCGCGAGCTACAGTCCGGTCATCTTCCTCGCCGTGATTGTCTCCGTGGTGCTCGCCGCGTTCGGGCTGGTACGACTGCTCTATCACGGGAGGTTGCGCCGGACTCCGGCGTGGGATTGCGGCTTTCCTGGCCTGAACGCGCGCATGCAGGACACGGCGGAGGGGTTCGGCCAGCCGATCCGCCAGATCTTCGCGCCGGTGTACGAGATCGAGTCGCACCACCCCGATTCCTTCGACCGCCTGCCGCGCTACTTCACCGAGGTGCGCGATCGCTTCTGGGGCTGGCTCTATCTCCCGATCGCAGGCGCCGCGACATTCTGCTCGCGCCTCATCGGCCGCATCCAGGTCGGGCGGGTCGCCGTCTACCTGATGTACAGCTTCGCGACCATCATCTTCCTGATGGCGTTCGTCCGATGACGCTGGGAGGCGCCCTCAACCAGCTGGTCCAGCTGCTGCTGGTGGCGCTGGCGGCGCCGCTGCTCATGGGCTGGGTCAACGCCTGCCGCGCCTGGCTGCAGAACCGGAGCGCGCCGAGCCTGCTGCAGCCGTACCGCGTGCTGCGGAAGCTCCTGCACAAGGACGCGGCGCTCGCCGAGAACGCCTCGTGGCTGTTCCGCTTCGCCCCGTACGTGATCTTCGGGTGCATGTGGCTCGTGGCGGGCATCGTGCCGGTGGTGGCGACGGATCTCCCGTTTGCCGCCGCGGCCGACGTCATCGCGCTGGTCGGCGTCTTTGCCGTGGCGCGGGTATTCATCTCGCTCGCGGCGATGGACATCGGCACCGCGTTCGGCACGCTGGGCGCGCGCCGCGAGATGCTGATCGGGGCGCTGGCGGAGCCGGCGCTGCTGATCATCTTCTTCAATTTCGCGTTGATTGCCCAGTCCACCTCCCTCACCACCATCGTCGAGACGCTCGCGCACCGCGAGTTCGCGCTCTACCCGAGCCTCGCCTTCGCCGCCGTCGCGTTCGTGATGGTGTTGCTCGCCGAGAACGCGCGCGTGCCGGTGGACAACCCCGCGACCCACCTCGAGCTCACCATGGTGCACGAGGCGCTCATCCTCGAGTACTCCGCGCGCCATCTCGCCCTCATCGAGTGGGCGTCCGCGATCAAGCTCTTCGCCTATTGCGCGATCGGCATCGCCTGCTTTGTGCCGTGGGGCATCGCGGAAGCCGGGGACTGGAACGCGTTGCCGCTCGCCATTGCCGCGGCGGTGGCGAAGCTCCTGGTCGCCGGGGCGGGGCTCGCGGCGCTGGAAACGGTGAGCGCCAAGATGCGCATCTTCCGCGTGCCGGAGTTCGTCGCCACGGCCTTCATGCTGGCGATGCTGGGCCTGCTGCTGAACTACGTCTTCGAGGTGTAACGATGCAATCCGTCACTCGTCACTCGTCACTCGTCGCGCCTTTATGCCGCTGAGCGCGCAGTTCATCAACGTCCTCGCGGCGATCATGCTGCTGATCGCGTTTGCGATGCTCTCGCAGCGGCGGATCCTGTCGCTGATCGAGCTCTTCGCGTGGCAGGGCGTGGTGCTGGCGGCGTCCACCTTCATCATCGCCTACACCACGGGGCAGGGGCACCTCTACGTATCCGGCGTCCTCACCGTTCTGCTGAAGGTGGTGGCGCTGCCGTGGATCCTCTACCGGCTGATCCACCGCCTGAACATCCGCTGGGACGTGGAGACGCCGATCAATATCCCGACCACCATGCTGATCGGCATCGCCCTCGTGATCTTCGCCTTCAACCTGGCGCAGCCGATCTCGCAGCTGGCGAGCACTATCACGCGCTCCACCCTCGGCATCGCCATGGCGTGCGTGCTGCTCTCCTTCCTCATGATGATCACGCGGCGCAAGGCGGTGCCGGTCGTGATCGGGTTTCTCGCGATGGAGAACGGGCTCTTTTTCGCTGCGACCAGCGCCACCTACGGCATGCCGATGGTGGTGGAGTTCGGCATCGCGCTCGATGTCCTGGTAGGCGGGTTCATCTTCGGCATCTTCTTCTTCCAGGTGCGCGAGACCTTCGAAAGCCTCGATACACGGCACATGGAAAAGCTCAAGGAAGACTGATGGAGATCCTGGTCCTGC
>JAHZNX010000231.1 GCA_020028375.1 Betaproteobacteria bacterium
GGGTCTACGTGAGCCTGCACGACTTCGGCTCCATGCCGGCGCCGCTCGCCGTGATCGCGACCTTCCTGTTCTGCGCGATTTACGCGCTTCTCCCTGCCGCGGCAGGCTACGCGTGCGCCCGTCTGCGCGCCTCGCACGCCGTCCGCTTCGGCCTGGTCGCCCCCGCGGCGTGGACTCTGGCGGAATGGATGCGCGGGTGGGTGTTCACCGGCTTCCCCTGGCTCGCGGCCGGCTACTCCCAGATTCCGGCGAGCCCGCTGGCCGGCTACGCTCCGGTCCTTGGAATATATGGCGTCACGCTGGCAACCGCCGCCAGCGCGGGGCTCATCGTCGTTCTCGGTTTGCGCGCCTCGGACAAGGCGCGGGTCATCCTTCATCCTTCATCCTTCATCCTTCTAGCGATCTGGGTCACCGGCTGGGCGCTGACCCAGATCGCGTGGACCACCCCGGTCGGCGCGCCGTTCAACGCGAGCCTGCTGCAGGGCAATGTCGCCCAGGATCAGAAATGGCGTGAGGAGCGCGTGCGCCCCACGCTGGAAATCTATCGATTGCTGACGGAGTCTGCGCCCGGCAAGCTCCTCATCCTGCCCGAGACCGCCCTGCCGCTGTTCCTGGAGCAGGTGCCGCAGGACTACCTCGCCGCGCTCGCCGCCAGCGCCCGCGCGCGGGACGGGGACATCCTGATCGGCGTGGTCGAGCGGAAGGCGAGCGGGGAATACTTCAACAGCGTAGTCTCGCTGGGAAGCGCGCCGCAGCAGGCCTATCGCAAGTCGCACCTGGTGCCGTTCGGCGAGTTCATCCCGCTGCGGCCGGTGCTGGCGTGGATCGTCAACGTGCTCGCCATTCCACTGCAGGACTTCTCGCGCGGCGCGCAGGACCAGCGGCCGCTTGCGGTGGCGGGCCAGCGCGTGGCGGTCAACATCTGCTACGAGGACGCGTTCGGCGAGGAGATCATCCGCCAGCTTCCGGAAGCGACGGTGCTCGCGAACGTCAGCAACGTCGCCTGGTTCGGCCGCTCGCTCGCGCCGCGGCAGCACCTGCAGATCGCGCAGGCGCGCGCGATCGAGACCGGCCGCTCCATGCTGCGCGCGACCAACACGGGCGTCACCGCGGTGATCGGGCCGCGTGGCGAGGTGCTCGCCGCGGCGCCCGAGTTCGAGATTGCGACCGTCACCTACGCGGTCCAGGGATACGGCGGCGCAACGCCTTACGTGCGTTGGGGCAACTACGCCATGCTCGCCTTGTGCGCCGTCCTGATCGCGGCGGGCGGCTGGCTCGGACACCGGGCCGCGCGTTCCGCCTCCTGACGAAAGTCTGTAAAATTCGCAGCTTAAAGCGCCTTTCAAAGTTGAGTTCCCCTCCTGCCCGAGGAGGGGTGCCCGCGCAAGCGGGCGGGGTGGTGGGAGCGACGAATGCCCACGCAACCACCCCGTCTGCTTCGCAGCCACCCCTCCTTGAAAAGGAGGGGAGTAAAGCAGGGCGGGTCTTTTGGTTAGGTGCACTTAGAGAAACTCCGCATCGATGCTGACCTTCCAGCAGATCATCCTGAAACTCAATCAGTACTGGGACCGGCACGGCTGCGTGCTGCTGCAGCCGTACGACATGGAGATGGGCGCGGGCACGTTCCACACCGCGACGTTCCTGCGCGCGATCGGGCCGGAGCCGTGGAACGCGGCCTACGTCCAGCCCTCGCGCCGGCCCAAGGACGGCCGCTACGGGGAGAACCCGAACCGCCTGCAGCACTACTACCAGTACCAGGTGGTGATGAAGCCCTCGCCCGGGAAGTTCCAGGACATCTATCTCGGCTCGCTCCAGGACGCCCTCGGTATCGATCCGCGCAGGAACGACATCCGCTTCGTCGAGGACGACTGGGAGTCGCCAACGCTCGGCGCCGCCGGCCTCGGTTGGGAGGTCTGGTTGAACGGCATGGAAATCACGCAGTTCACCTACTTCCAGCAGGTCGGGGGCCTCGAGTGCCGGCCGGTGCTGGGCGAGCTGACCTACGGCCTCGAGCGCCTGGCGATGTACCTGCAGGGGAAGGACAGCGTGTTCGACATCGTCTGGGTGGACGGCGCGGAGACGCGTGCGTCGACTCCAGTCCTTTATGGCGATGTCTTCCACCAGAACGAAGTCGAGCAGTCGCGCTACAACTTCGAGCTCGCCGACACCGCGATGCTGTCCCAGCACTTCGGCCAGTTCGAGTCCGAAGCGAGACGCTTGATGAGGGCGCACGCCGTGCTGCCGGCATACGAGATGGTGCTCAAGTGCTCGCACGCGTTCAACCTCCTCGATGCGCGCGGCGCGATCTCGGTCACCGAGCGCGCCGCCTATATCGGCCGCGTGCGCAACCTGGCGCGGGCGGTCGCGCAGGCCTATTACGAATCCCGCGAGAAGCTCGGCTTCCCCATGCTGAAGCAGCCGGAGGCGGCAGCGAAGAAGGTCCGCGCCTGAACGATGCCGAATCGGAACGTCGAGAAGAAGCCGCCCTCGGACACGCTGCTTGTCGAGTTGCTCACCGAGGAGCTGCCGCCGAAAGCGCTTTCCCTGCTCGCCCGGTTTTTCGCCGACGAGATCGCCAACGGCCTGATCCGCTGCCAGCTCAAGCAGCAAGTACCGGATTGGCGGAGTCTATCCACTCCGCGGAGACTCGCGGCGCTCGTGCCCGGGGTCCTGGCGGCTGCCCAGGACCGGCGCGAGGAGGTGCCGGGCCCCTCGACAAAAGCGCCGCCGGAGGCGGTTGCGGGCTTCGCGAAGAAGCATGGAACCGAAGTGAACGCCCTCGCCCACCGCGACACGCCGAAGGGGGCGGTCTACGTTGCGCGCGTCACGGTCAAGGGCGCCGCGCTGAATGCCGTCCTTGCCGGGATCGTAGCCGACGCTGTCAAGAAGCTTCCGATCCCGAAGACGATGCGGTGGGGCGACGGCGAGGCGCAGTTCGTGCGTCCCGTGCACGGCCTCGTGATGCTCCATGGATCGCACATCGTGCCGGGCAGCGTGCTGGGAATCGAGAGCTCCAACAGGATCCTGGGCCACCGCTTCCTGTCCGGCGGCGCGATCGCGATCAAGCACGCCGACGACTACGAGCAAACGCTGCGCGAGCATGGCAAGGTCATCGCCAGTTTCGAGGGCCGGCGCGACCAGGTCATCAAGGCGCTGGAAACGGCCGCCGGCCGGGGCGCCGCGCTGGTCGCCGATGACGCCCTGCTCGACGAGATCACCGCGCTGGTCGAGGCGCCGGCCGTGTATGCAGGCGAATTCGGCCGCGAGTTTCTCGAGGTGCCGGAGGAGTGCCTGGTGCTCTCGATGCAGAGGCATCAGAAATACGTGCCGCTGCGCGACAAGGGATCCGGGAAATTGCTCCCCCGTTTCCTGTTTGTCTCCAATATCGAGACGAAACAGCCCCGGGAGATCATCCACGGCAACGAGCGCGTGCTGCGGGCGCGGCTCGCGGACGCGAAGTTCTTCTACGACCAGGACCGCAAGACGCGGCTGGAGGCGCGCGTTCCGCGACTTTCCGGCGTCGTCTATCACGGCAAGCTCGGCAGCCAGCTCGAGCGCGTCGAGCGCATCCAGCTGCTGGCCGGCAGGGTCGCACACGACATCGGCGCCGACCCCCTGCTCACGGGGCGCGCCGCCTGGCTCTCGAAGGCCGATCTGCTGACGGACATGGTCGGCGAGTTTCCCGAGCTGCAGGGGACCATGGGGCGCTATTACGCGATTCAGGACGGCGAGCCGCAGGCCGTGGCCGAGGCCATCGGCAACCAATACCGGCTGAAGCTCGACGGCTCCGATCCGGTAAACCTGGCGGGCGCGAGCCTCTATCTTGCCGACCGCATCGAGCAGCTGACCGGGCTCTTCGGCATCGGCGAGCGGCCGACCGGGGAAAAGGACCCCTACGCGCTGCGGCGCGCGGCGCTCGGCGTGATCAACGTATTCGAGCGGCTCGGCGCCGTCCTCAGGCTGACCGGGAACGCCGGGACGGACATCAAGGAGCTGCTGGAGTACTCGGCGGGGCTGTACCCGACCGGCACCCTCGCCCCCGACACCGTGGCCGCGGTGCACGGCTTCGTCCTGGACCGCTACTGGAACCAGCTCGCCGCGGTCTTTGCCAAGGATTCCGTCGAGGCCGTGTTGAGCCAGCGGCCGCCGCTGATGGATGTCGTCCGGCGCGTGGAGGC
>JAHZNX010000036.1 GCA_020028375.1 Betaproteobacteria bacterium
CGGCTCGCGAGCGCGCCGAGCGAGTGGGGCTGCACGTCGGTGTCGGGCCGCGTGATGTCCACGTGCTCGTAGGGCAGACCCAGCTCCTCGGCTGCAATCTGGCGCAGCACCGTGAGATTGCCCTGGCCGATTTCGCCTTCGCCGGTGATGACCGTGGCACGGCCGTCCTCGTTCACGCGGACGATGGCGGAGGATCCGTCCCAGTCGCCGAAGCTGCGGCGGCCGTTGACGTGAACGCTGCAGCCCATGCCCAGCCCGCGTGCGGGCTCCTTGACCTCGCGTGCAGGCTCGTGAGTCTCGCGGTCCCGCTGCTTCCGCTTGTGCTTCTCCTTCCAGCCGATGAGTCCGGCGGCCCTGTCGATGCACTGCTTCAGCTCGCAGCTCGTGATCTTGTGGTTGTGCGGCGAGACGTCGCCGGGGTCCACCGCGTTCATCCGGAGGAGCTCCACGATGTCGATGCCGAGCTTCTCCGCGGCCAGGTCCCACGCCTGCTCCACCGCCCAGTCCGCCGAAGGGTTGCCGAAGCCGCGAAACGCCCCGGTCGGCACCAGGTTCGTGTACACGAGTGTGGAGTTCCCGCGCACCACGGGATACTTGTAGAGTGCGTCGTGGCGCACGCTCGCCGCGCCGAGGATCGCCTGCGACTTGCCGGTGTAGGCGCCGTTGTCGGCCCACATCTTGATTTCCTTTGCCAGCACGCGGCCGTCCTTGCGGAAGCCGAGCCGCACCCAGTAGCGCATCGGCATGCGCGGGTGGCTCGCCAGAAACTCCTCCTCGCGCGTGTGGATGAGCTTGACCGGGCGGCCGGCGAGGCGCGCGAGAAGGGCGCAGATGACGGAGGCGTTGTCGTCGCCGGACTTGCCGCCGAATCCGCCGCCGACCTCGGTCTGGATCACGCGCACCTGGGATTCCGGCAGGCCGAGTGCGGTAGCGTAGCGGCCGCGCGCGAGGAAGGGGGTCTGCGTGTTGCACCACATCGAGACGCGCCCGCTGTCCCACTTCGCGACGCAGCCGATGGTCTCGAGCGCCGTGTGCCACTGGCGCACCGATTCCCACGTGCCTTCGACGACGACGTCCGATGCCTTGAACCCGGCCGATACGTCCCCGCGCTCGAAGCCGAACTGGTGCGCGACGTTGCCGGGCGCGTCGTCGTGCACCAGCGCTGCGCCCGGCGTGAGCGCCTGGTCGAGCGAGAGCACCGCGGGCAGGACTTCGTACTTGACCACGATCCTGTCTACCGCTGCACGGGCGGTTTCGGGATCGACCGCCGCGACCGCCGCAACCTCGTCGCCGACATAGCGTACCTTGTCGAGGGCGAGGGGATAGAGGTCCGGTCGGAACGCGCCCCACTTGCGCTTCGCCGTGTCCGCGCCGGTCGCGACCGCCTTGACGCCCGGCAACGTTGCGGCAGCGCTGGTGTCGATGGAAAGGATGCGGGCGTGAGGGTGGGGGCTTCTCAACACCGCAGCGTGCAGCATACCCGGGAAGTGCAGGTCGGCGACGTACTGCGCCGCGCCGGTCACCTTGGGAACGGCGTCGGTGCGCGGAACGTCCTTCCCGACGACCAGGAGACCGGCCGCCGCCGGCACCCTGGGATCGCGCGGGATCATGGCTTCCTCGCTTTCGCGAGGGCGATCGCCTCCCGGTAGGCCTCGACGATGCGGACGTAGCCGGTGCAGCGGCAATAAACGCTGTCGGCGCTGGCGCGGATTTCTTCCTCGGTGGGATCGGGCCTACTTTCGAGCAGGGCGCACGCCGCCATGACGTGGCCGGGGATGCAGATGCCGCATTGCAGCGCGGACTTGTTGACGAAAGCCTGCTGTACCGGGTGCAGCAGGGAAGCGCCTGCCAGTCCTTCAATCGTACGAATGTCCGCGCCGTCGCACATCGCGGCGAGCTGCAGGCAGGAAGCGATGGGATAGCCGTTCACGATCACGGTGCAGGTGCCGCAGGCACCGATGCCGCAGCCGTGCTTGGTGCCGGTCAGGTGCAAGTCCTCCCGCAGCACGTCGACCAGCAGCCGGTCGCCGGCCTTGAGATTGACCTCGACGGGGTCGCCATTGACGCGAAACTTGACCAGCATGTGTCTGCTCTGCTCTCCCCGCGGGAATGAAGCAATGATAATCTACATTCGAAAGCCAAGGAGGCCCCATGGGAAGCACGGTTGCCATCGGGAAGAAGCCGCGGCCGGTCCGCGATCGAGTGAGCAAGGTGGAATGGGAGGCGCGCTGCGAGCTGGCGGCGGCGCACCGCCTCATCGCCCACTTCGTGTTCGTGGACATGACCTACAACCACGTCTCGGTGCGCGTGCCGGGCGAACCCGGCCACTTCCTGGTCAAGGCGGACAACCTGTTCATGGAGCAGGTCACGGCGTCGAGCCTCGTCAAATACGACGTGGAGGGCAACCGAGTGCTGGACTCCGAATACAAGGCGAGTGCCGCCGCCTACAATCTGCATGCCGCGGTGCTCAAGGCCCGGCCGGACATCGCCGCTGTGGTGCATACCCACTCGCCGGCGAATCTGGCCGTATCGGCACAGAAGCACGGCCTGCTGCCGATCACGCAGCAGGCGATGCGTTTCTACGATCGCGTTGCCCGCTATCCGAACGAAGTGGACGATACGACGCGCCCGGGCGCGGACCAGCTGGCTGCAGCGCTGGGCGAAAAGTGGGTCATGATCCTGGAAAACCATGGTGCGCTGGTATGCGGCACGACGCTGCCGGAGGCGTACATCTATCACCACTTTTTCGAGCTCGCCTGCCGCGCGCAAGTCGGCGCGCTTGCCGGCGGCGCCGAGCTCAACATCCCCTCGCCCGAGGTGTGCGCAGAACGCGTAAAGAAGTTCGGGCGGATCGGCGTCTACGACTCGAAGAGCCGCGACTGGGTCGCGAGCATGGCGCTGGTGGAAAAGCTGTATCCCGACTACAAGGACTGAAAGAAAAAGGGCCTGCGGTGACGCAAGCCCCGATCCCGATCCGGTCCGGCTACTTGAGCAGCGACACCGCTTGCTGCATCGTGTCGAGGAGATAGTAGATCAGGAATGCCCCCGCTAACAGGATCACCAAGGTGATCCGCTTCGCGATCTGCGCCCAGCGCGGGGGAAGCTCATCCTCCGCGCGGCGTACCTGTGCCGCCAGTTCCTGATTATACCGGCGCGCGTCGTCGAGCGACTTGAGTTCGGTCTGGCTCACTGCGGTTCTGTGCAGTTTCGCATCGCGGCACGAGGACGGTAGCAAACCTGATCGAAAATTTCAACCAATGAGCGATAATAAACGGCTTCCGCCCCGATGACCATGAAGCACAATTCCCCTTTCAGGAGGCGCGCGTGGCGCTGAGCGTCCCGGGAGCACTGAAGCCGGGCCTCTCCGGCACGGCGGAGATCGTCGTCGGCACGCGCGACACCGCGCCGCACGTGGGCAGCGGCAAGATCGGCGTGCTCGCCACCCCGATCATGGTGAACCTGATGGAGTCAGCCGCGCTGCAGGCGGTGGAGCGATTCATGCCGCCGGGGCACCAGACGGTGGGTACGCACCTCGATGTCAGGCATTTCGCGGCGACCCCCGTGGGGATGCGGGTGCGCGCCCGCGCGGAGCTGGTGAAGGTCGACGGGCGCACGCTGACGTTCAGGATCGACGCCGAAGACGAGCGCGAGAGAATCGGGGAAGGCGCGCACGAGCGGCTCATCATCAACGTGGAGCGGTTCGATCAGCGCATGCAAAGAAAGCTTTCCAGGTGAGTGCGCGCGCCTCGCGACGGCACGGAGCGATCCCGTGGAGGCGGTTGACGGTTCTTGGCGGAGTCGCGCTGGCGGTCGCGGCGTGGGGAGCGGAGGATCCCGCGGTGCGCGCGCTGCAGCAGCATCAGTTGCAGCGCCAGCAGCAGCAGGACGCGCTGCAATTGCGCATGCTGCAACAACAGCGCGGCGCGCAGAATCCACCCGCCGATGCGCAGCGGCAGCAAGCGACGGACCTTCTGCAGGTCGATCAGCAGCAACGGCAGCAGCGGGAAATGGAACAGCTACGGATCGATCAGCGGCAACGCCAGCAGCAGTTGCATGACCGGCAGGGCATCGAGCCGGGCAGCGCCCAGCCGACCGAGGACGCGGCCGGGCAGCAGAACAAGGCGCAGATGGATCTGCGCAAGGCGCAGGAACAGAGCCAGCAACAGCTGCGGCGTTTCGAATCGGAGTTGCAGGTGAAGCCGGCAGCCGATTCAGCCCGGTCCCCCAAACTGGAGTGACGGCCGCGGCCGGCTATTTGCCGGGCCTCATGGGCCGCGGCGTGTCCAACGCGACCGAGAACGTGACGCGGTTCTTGCCGCCGGACCACGAGTAGCTCACGTCCTTGCCGAGTTCCCTGACCAGCACGATGCCAAGCCCTCCCACCCGGCGGCTTGTCACCGAGCGCTTGAAATCGTCATCGGTCTCGGACTGGCCGAAGGCGTCGTGCTTCGGCGCGTCGTCCTCGTAGTGGACGGTCATCGGGTGCCTGCCCTCGAAATCGACCGTGATGGTGACCGACGCGGGCACCGCCTCCCGCCGGCCATATTTCACGGTATTGCTGAAAAGCTCCTCCAGCACGAGCTGGACACGCGTGCGCTGGCCGGGAGAACAGCCGGCCTGGTGGCAGGCGCTGTCCATGAATTCCCGCAACCGCGGATATTCCCGATCATCGGCGGCAATAGTCAGACGCATGGGGGGGAGGGTGCCGCCATCCGAGAAAGAATACATTATCCGGGCGTGCCGGATATGCCATCATAATGGCGCACGGGCCGCAATTGGCAATAAGTCACATTCGCGTACCCGGAAAGGAGAGCCATATGGCCGCAATACGCAGCACCATCAGGTTCCTGGCATGTGCCGTGCTCGCGGCGGGAGCCCTCGCTGCCGCTCCGCTGTTGGCGAACGACGTTGCCCAGATCAAGACGGTGAGCGGGACCGTAGTGGTCGAGCGCGGATCCGAGCGTATCCTGGCGAGCGCCGGTTTAAAGCTCAAGCAGGCGGACGTCATCCGCACCGGCATCGACGGCTCGGTCGGCATCACATTCGTCGACAACACGTTGATGTCCGCCGGCCCGAACAGCTCGCTCACGCTCGACCGGTTCGCGTTCAACTCGACCACGCACGAAGGCAGGCTCGACGCATCCATTCGCAGCGGCACGCTCTCCGTGATCTCGGGCAAGATCTCGAAGCAGTCGCCGGAGGCGATGACGGTGCGGACGCCGGCCGCGATTCTGGGAGCACGCGGCACGGAGTTCTTCGTTCAGGTCGTTCCCCTGAACTAGCGTCTTACGCACATGCGACAGACGATGCGCGCCGGCGCGATTGCCGCGGTCGCGGTATTCCTCGGCGCGTGTGCCGCAGCACCGAATACCCGGGAGTTCGTGGTGCTCGTGCCCGACCAGGGCGGCACGACGGGCGCGGTGGTCATCACCAGTCCCCGTGGCGGCAGCGCGGTGCTGGACAAGCCCTACACGGCGGCGCTTCTCGAGAAGGGTGAGTCCGTCGCCCCGCCCCCCGTAGCGCGCGAGCAGGTGACGAAGCTCTTCACGCATGCCATCGCGGCGCAGCCGGAGCGCCCGATCTCGTTTCAGCTCTATTTCCTGGAAGACTCCGACGAGTACACGTTGAAATCGAAGGACGCGTTCGAGAAGGTGTTCGTGGAGATCGCGCGCCGGAAGGTGGCGGAAGTGGCGGTGATCGGTCACACCGATCGGGTCGGTCCCATCGAGTACAACGACACCTTATCCCTCAGGCGTGCCGAGCGCGTGCGGAGGGATTTCGTGGATCGTGGCATCCCGACCGGCTCCATCAACGTCGCCGGGCGCGGCGAGCGCGAGCCCGTCGTGCCGACCGCCGACGAGGTCAGCGAACCCCGGAACCGGCGGGTGGAAATCAACGTCCGCTAAGCGCGGGCCCAGCGCACCACCAGTACTGTCACGTCGTCGGCCATTTCGGCTCCCGCAGAGAACCTGCGGACCTCGTCGTTTACGGCCTCGACTTGCTCCGCGGCGGATAGACCTGCCGGCATCTTCGCCAGCAGCCGGTCGAGCCGTGCCCGCCCGAACAGCTCGCCGGCGGAATTCATGGCCTCGGCCACGCCATCGCTCACCAGGATCAGCGACTCGCCCCGCGCCATGCGCGCGTGTGCCGCCGCGTACGGGTAGTTTTCCAGAGTGCACAGCGGCGGTCCCGCGGCCTTGAGTTGGCGTACGCTTCCGCCGCCCGCGCCTATCTGCTGAGGCGGCTCGTGCCCGGCATTGCAATAGGCGAGCTCCCCGGTCTCCACATCGAGCATGCAGGCAACCAGCGTCACAAACAGGAGCTCCGGGTTCTCCCGCGTGATCTCGACGTTGGCTTCGGCCATCGTGCGGCCGAGGTCGGGCAGGCTGCGCAGCGCGGCGCTCTTGTAGAGCGCCTTCGACAGCGCCATGAAGATGCTCGCAGGCATGCCCTTGCCCGAGACGTCGCCCACCATGAAAAACAGGCGCGACTTTCCGATCATGTAGAAGTCGTAGAGATCTCCGCCCACTTCGCGCGCCGGCTCCATGCTCGCGTGCAGATCGAAGCGCCGCTCGTCCCCGAACGCGAGCGCCGGCACCGGCAGCATGCCGATCTGGACACGGCGCGCGGCCTCCAGCTCGCCCGCCATCCGCGCGGCCGCTTCCCGCTCGGCCTGGAGCTCGCGTTGCAGGCGCTCGCGCTGGCGCGCCGACTCGGCGAGCGTGGTGCGCAGCAGCCCACCGAACACGAGGTTGAGGTCGATCACCGGCGCGGCCGCGTCGAACAGGACCCCGGTGTAGCGGTAGAGCGCCATGCCGAGGAGAAGCAGCCCGCCCGTCGCCGCGCCGAGGATGAGCGAGGAGCGCGCGGGCGACAGCGCCGGAACCGCGAACACGAGCAGGGCGCCGAGGACTACGATGAGCGCCGTCTCCGCCCACCGCGCCCAGCGCGGGCGTCCGAGCAGGTTGCCGTCGAAGATGTTCTCGAGCACCTGGGCGTGGACCTCGATACCGTATATGTGATCCCCGAGCGGGGTCGCCTGCAGGTCGACGAGCCCCATGCCGGTCCCGCCGAACAGCACCAGCTTGCCGGCGATTCTCTCGGCGTCGACGGTGCCGGCGAGAACATCCGCCGCCGACACGAAGCGCGCGGGGTCGTGCGGTCCGAATCGCACCCAGATGTGGCCGTCGGCATCGGGCCGGATGCGGGCGTCCCCGATCTCGATCGACTCGATGCCGTGCGCGCCGGTGCGAATCACGAATGCCGCCTCCCTCACGCCGACGCGCAGCGTCTCCAGGCTGAGCGAAGGGAAGGGGGTGTTGGCGACGGCGGCGAGCAAGGGGACGCGGCGCACCACGCCGTGGCGCACGTCGGCGTTCAGCAGTCCGCGGCTCGTTGCAGCGGCGTCGATTGTTTCGGTGCTCGCCAGCGCGGAGGGAAAATGCCGGAGAATGGGCAGCGGATCGCCCTGCAAGCGGAACGACGCCGCCGAGCGCGGCACCGCTCCTTCGGCGCGCTCGTAGGTTCCCGCGACCCCGAGCACCACCGGCAGCCGCTTGATGGCTGCGGCAAGCACTTCGTCGTTGCTCAACAGGCTTTTCAGCTGGAGCGCGAGGGCGCTTCCGATCTGGGGGTGCAACTCGGCGATCGCGCCCGGGGAGAGCCGGTCGGGCTCGGCGAAGATGACATCCACCCCCACCGCGAGCGGGCGGTATTCGGCAAGACGTTCGAAAACGCGCGCGACCAGCGTGCGCGGCCACGGCCACTGCCCGAGCTGCGCGAGGCTTTTCTCGTCCACGGCGACGATCACCGCCGGGGCCGATACGCGGCTCCGCGGCATCATCGCCTGATAGGCGTCGAACCAGGCGTTGCGCAGCCAGGATTGGAGGGGCGTGTCGGCGAAATGGTGCACGCCGGCAAGGATGACGAGTAAGACGGCACCAAGAAACCGCGGGCGCCGCAGCCAGGCGCTCCACGCCGTGCCCTCCACTGCGGTCTGCGGCCGGATACTCACGGCATTACCGGGCCACCCGCGCGCCACGACGCTCACACCGTTATCTCCAGGCCGTCGTAGGCACTGGAGATGCGCAACGCGTGACCGCTGCGGGTGATCTCCTCGAGCCGGAGGGTTTCCCGCAGCACCGAGGCAATCTTCGCGTCGTCGTGGACGGGCTCGTGGTGGTAGAGGCAGAGGTGCTTCACACGCGCGTGCTGGCACAGTTCGACGCCGACGACGTTGCTCGAGTGGCCCCAGTCCTCCTTGACCGAGACCGTGTCGGCCAGCGAGTACATGGCGTCGAAGATCACGAGGTCGGCGTCGCGGAAGAACCGCACCACCTCGTCCGTGGAGGCGGCGTCGTCGGGCATGTGCTCGGAGTCGGTCGAGTAGACGACGACCTTGCCGCCGCGCTCGAAGCGGTAGCCGTAGGAGTCGCCGCTGTGCTGCTGCAGCTTGGGCGTGACGTCGAGACCGGCGTGGCGGACGCGCCGGCCCGCCTCGAGCTTCACGAACTCGATCTTCGCGGAGAGCCGGGAGAAGTCCACCGGAAAGCACGGCGCGGCGTGCTGCTTGCGGAAGGTCTCCTCGATGCCGGCGTGGCAGCCGTAGATCACGATGCGGTTGCCCGCGATATAGGCGTGGGGAAAAAACGGGAACCCCATGATGTGGTCCCAGTGCAGATGGGACATGAAGACGTGGAAGGTGCACGGCGTGCGCGGGCCCTTCCGGGCAAGCACGTCAAGGCCGAAGGGACGCACGCCGGTTCCGAGGTCGCACAGCACGTACTCGTCAGTGCCAAGGTCGAGCTCGACGCAGGAGGAGTTCCCGCCATAGGTGTGCGAGATCGCGAAGGACAGATCGCGTGCGACGAACGCCTCGGCTTCGGCCCGGGTTTTCAGGTTCCGACCCGCCGCCGCGAGCAGTGCCTCCACGATCTTGACTTTGATGTCCTCGGCGGTAAGCGAGACCGGCAGCGAGCCGCGCGTGCCCCAGAAACGTACGCGCATCGCCAGCTATCCGGTATGGGTCATGGCCGCTGCCTTCGGGGAGAGGGCGCGCAACGCATCCTGGACGGAGTCGAAGACGTCGAATACCAGCGTGAACCGGCTGATCTCGAAAATCTCGCGCACCACCGGCTGCAACGACACCGCGACGAGCCGGCCTTTACGGGGACGGACCTCCTTCGCGGCGATCATGAGCACGCGCAGTCCGGCGCTGCTGACGTACTCGAGCCGCGAGAGGTCGAGAACGATCTGGTCGCGGCCCGCCGCGCAGTTCACGAGATGCGGCAGCAGGGCCGCCTTGAATTCCTCGGCGTTCATATAGTCGATGCGTCCCTTGACCGCGACCACGAGAACGTCCGAGTAACGTACTGCGCTGACTTGCAATTCGTGTTCTCCTCGCCGGCAGCGCGAGAGTAGTCGGTGCTGCGTCCGCGGGCGCGCTGCCTGGCGTGATTGTATCCGATCAGGGGGCGCCCGCAGGAAGCGGGCGCTTCAGGCGCCGGGAGGCAGGTGGGGATCCTGCGGGCGCTCGCGGTCGACGACCTCGTACTCGGTGGTCAGGTAGCTGGTTTCCTCCGCTCGCCTGATCTTGCGCCGCAACCACCATACCCGGATCAGAAAGAGCGCTGCCAGCACTGCGCCCGCAACCAGCGCCGCGGCAAGGAAAAAGAAAGCGAATACGATCAATGCCAGCGCCAGAACGCCGATGACGAGCCGTTCCACGATCGCGGCGGCTGACGGGAGCGCTCGCCTCCGGACGGTATCGGGATCATCTCTTGTCATCGTGAAAAGCGTGCCATGGGCTCGGTGGAATTCGCGCGCCGCGACGGTCCAGACCCTACTCGGGCCTGATGCCTGCCTCCCGGATCACGCTGGCCAGCCGCTTGGTCTGGGCCAGCATGTGCGCGGAGAACTGCTGCGGCGTATTGGCGATGATTTCATAGCCGGCCGGCGCGAGCCGCTCGCGCAGGTCGGGCGAGCGCAGCGCGCGGATGAAGTCCGCATGCAGCTTCGCAATCACGGGGGCGGCGGTTGCCGCGGGCACGACCGCGCCGAACCAGCTGCTGATCTCGTAGCCGGGCACGCCCGCCTCGGCGATGGTCGGCAGCTCGGGCGCGAGGGGCGAGCGCTTTGCGCTTGCCATGGCGAGAGCCCGCGCCTTGCCGGACCTCGCGAGCGGCAGCCCCGTCGCCGTGCCGATCAGCATCATCTGGACATCGCCCGCGAGCATCGCGCCGACCGAGAGCGCGCTGCCCTTGAACGGAACGTGCACGATATCCACGCCCGCCATGCGCTTGAACAGCTCCATGCCGAGATGGAACGCGCTGCCGGTACCCGAGGACGCGTAGTTGAGCTGGCCGGGCCTGGACCTGGCGACCGCGATCAGTTCTTGCACGCTGGTGGCCGGCAACGAAGGGTGCACCAGCAGCACGTGGTTGACCGCCGCCGTCATCGTGACCGGCGCGAAGTCGCGCTGCGTGTTGTACGGGGCCTTGGGGAAGAGCAGCGGGTTCGTGACCAGCGTCGCCTCGGTGCCGGTGAGCACCGTGTAGCCGTCCGCCGGCGCCTTGGCCACGATCTCGGCCGCGACGAACCCCGAGGCGCCGGGGCGGTTGTCGATCACCACCGGCTGGCCAATGAACTCCATGAGCTTCGCCCCGAGCGCGCGATTCAATGTATCGTTGGCTCCGCCCGGGGGAGAGGTGACGACGAAGCGCACTGGCTTGGTGGGAAAGGAAACCTGCGCGTGGGCGAAGCCGCTCCAGCAGGCAACGGCGAAGAGCAGGCATGGCCACCCGTCACGCATATCGATCAGGCATCGGGATTGAGGCTCTTGATGATCACGCCGCCGGATTTCTCGTCGTGCTCGAGCGTCAGCAGCTTGCGGGCCTCCGCCTCGTCGAGCAGCTTGCCGAAGGAGCGGAAGCCGTAGTACGACTCGTTGAACCCCGGCTGGCGGCGCTTCAGTGCCTGTTTCACCATCGAGCCCCAGATTTTCTCCTCCGCGCCGCGCTCGCTGGCGAGCGCCTCGACGGTCTCCAGCACCAGGTCGAGGGCCTCCTGCTTCTTGTCGCCGCCGTCCGCCGCGGGGCCCGGGGCGGCGCCGGGCGTGGCGGCCGCGGGTTTCCTGCGGGGCTGCTTTTTTGGCTTCTCCCGCACCAGGTCGTCGTAGTAAATGAACTCGTCGCAGTTCGCGATGAGGAGGTCGGAGGACGACTTCTTGACCCCGACGCCGATGACGGTCTTGTCGTTCTCGCGCAGCTTGGAGACCAGCGGCGAGAAGTCGGAGTCGCCGCTGATGATGACGAAGGTGTCCACGTGCGACTTGGTGTAGCACAGGTCGAGCGCGTCCACCACCATGCGGATGTCGGCCGAGTTCTTGCCCGACATGCGCACGTGGGGGATTTCGATCAGCTCGAACGCCGCCTCGTGCATCGCCTTCTTGAAATCCTTGTAGCGATCCCAGTCGCAGTAGGCCTTCTTCACCACGATATTGCCCTTGAGCAGCAGCCGCTCGAGCACCTTCTTGACGTCGAACTCCGCGTAGCGGGCCTCGCGCACGCCGAGGGCGACGTTCTCGAAGTCGCAGAACAGCGCGAGGTTGTTGGTTTCGTTTTGCGTGGCCATCTAGGGCTCCGGTATGATCCAGTCGCTCATTATCCCTCATCCCGGATCGGCTCGCCGCCAGAGGCGAGCCGGTGCGCCCAGCGCGTAGTTTCCGGGAGCCTGAATCCAGTGGTGCAGGCCATGACGTAGCGCACCGCCAACGGCAAGCTCAGGCGGTGGCCGATGGAGACGTAGATCGGGCGGGTGCCCGTCCTGGATCGCAGCACCGCGCCGATGGTTTCCCCCTTGTCCCGCAGTGGCACCCACGCGCCGCGCCGCTCACTCGGCTCGCCGTGTTCCCCGATCAGCCGCGACTTAGCGACGCCGATCGTCGGCACGCCGCAAATTACCCCCAGATGACAGGCGATGCCAAAACGGCGCGGGTGGGCGAAACCCTGCCCGTCGCATAGTATGAGATCGGGCTTGACCCGCAGCCGGTCGAGCGCCGCCAGCAGGGCCGGTATCTCGCGAAACGAGAGCAGGCCCGGCACGTAGGGAAAGCGCACC
>JAHZNX010000232.1 GCA_020028375.1 Betaproteobacteria bacterium
TGACGCTGACCCGCTGCCTGCGGAAGAACAGCTCCGCCGCGCGCGCCTCGAGGCCGTCGTTCGTGCCGTCCAGGATCCCGCGCAGGATGACCTGCACCGTGTGATGGATGAAGTCCGGCGGCACCGCGACATCCTCCCGAAACAGATCGAAGTAGAACGCTTCCAGCGAGTCCGCCGCCAGCAACCGGCCGCGGAAACGCATCATGACACGGTAGTTCTCACGCGCGTCGGCATCGGGAATCGCTTCGATCTCCGTATCCGCCACGTCGCGGCGCGGCTCCCGCACGAGCGCAGCGTGCAGCGCGCGTTCCGCTTCGCACGATTCCGCGACCGGCGCCAGCTCGGGGCGCGCGTAGTAGAAGCGCAGGTAGTCGTCGGTGACGACAAGGCGCCCGTCACCCTGGCGCTTGAGGAGGTGGTAGCCGCAACTGGTCCAGAAATCAGCCATGGCGCATAACGATTCCCTCCCCCTCGACGGGGGAGGGCTAGGGTGGGGGTGAAAGATTACGCCTTTTCGGAGATCTCGATGAGATTCCCGTCCGGATCGCGCACGTAGACCGATCGAATCGTGAAACGCGCGCCCGTGCGGTTGATCGGACCCTCTTCGATGGGGACGTTCTCCCGTGCGAGATGCGCGATCACCTCGTCGAGCGGCCGGTCGGCGAGGAAACAGAGATCGAGCGAGCCGGGGGTGGGGACGCGCGCCTTGATGCCTGCGTCGAATCCGGGCGGGTGAACGTTGAATTTGTGGTCGCCGAACCTGAGTGCGATCCGGTTCGTCCCGTAACGCTCCAGCCGCATCCCGAGCACGCGCGTGTAGAAATCGAGGCAGCGCTCGAGATCGCGCGTGGACAGGACGATGTGATCGACGCTCCTGATCATGCTTGCGGGCCCCCGGCCCGGCGGCTCGCAACCCGCGCCGGGATGCCGGCGGCGGCGGCCTGCTGCCATGCGATGATTTTAGCTAAAATTGCGGCCGGCGCTACGCCCCTGCCGGATCGGCCAAACAAGATGAACAAAATCGAACGCAAGATCAGCGCACTCGGCCAACGCACCGCCATCTGCTTCGCCGCCGTCTTTGCGAACGGCGCGCGCTACCAGAACCGCGTCGGCACGCCCGCATTCACGCTCGTGTTCAGGAGCCCGGCAGCCGAGTTGCGCATCGCCGCGCTGGGCCACGTGGGAGTTCTGGAATCGTATTTTCTGGGGTCTCTGGACATCGAAGGCGATCTCGCGCTTGCATTCCGGGCCGGCTACGATGGCGGCTTCGACATGCGCTTCAAGCCGCTCATCCGCCTGCGCAACTGGTGGCACGAGCTGCGCTTCAGCAATCGCACGCAGGTGCAGGCGAAGGCGAACGCGCGGTTCCATTACGGGCTCCCCGCCGAGTTCTACCGGCTCTGGCTCGACCACCCCTACATGATGTACACCTGCGCCTACTGGAAGGAAGGCACGCGCACGCTCGAGGAAGCGCAGCAGAACAAGATGGAGCACGTGTGCCGCAAGCTTTTGTTAAAGCCCGGCGACTCGTTCGTGGACATCGGGTGCGGCTGGGGCGGCTTCACCTTCTATGCCTGGGAGCGCTATCAGGCGCGCGGGACGGGCATCAACACGACGACCGAGCAGGTCACCGCCATGCAGGGAGAGATCCGCCGGCGCGGGCTCGAGGATACGTTAAAGGTGATCGAGGCCGACTTCCGCGACATCCCGGGGCAATACGACAAGTGCGTGTCGATCGGCGTGCTGGAGCATGCCGGGCGCGATCAGGTCGCGGAGGTGGTACGCGCCCACGCGGATTGCCTCAAGCCAGGCGGGCTCGGCATGCTTCATTTCATCGGGCACGTGGGCGTCTACGAAACCGAGTTCTACATCCGCCGGCACATATTTCCGGGCGGCTGGATCCCCAGCCTCGCGGAGGTGATCATTGAAATGGAGCGCGCCGGCCTGGAAATCCTCGACATCGAGAACCTGCGCCGCAATTACGCCCTCACGCTCGATTGCTGGGCGGAGCGTTTCGACGCGAACTGGGAGCGCATTCGGGCGCTCGATCCCGGGCGGTTCAACGAGACTTTCCGGCGCACCTGGCGCAGCTACCTCTACTCCTGCGCGGAAATGTTCCGCGCGCCGCGCGGCTACACGCACCTGTTCCAGATCGTCTACAGCAAGGGTAACGTTGCGGGCGATTATCCGATGTCGCGGGCGCACCTCTATTCCAGGGGCTCCGCGGGTTGAGCGCTGCGGAAACGTTTAGCAGCAGAAGAACCCGGCTTGCCGCCGCGCTTGCCGCGCGCACCGGCCCGCTGCGCGTCAAGAAACGCGCGACCACCAATCTCTTCCGCTACGCGACGCGCCCCGGTCCGCGCGGGGATATCGACCTCGGCGGCTTCAATCATGTACTCGATCTCGACCGCGCCGCGCGCACGCTCGAGGTGGAGGGGCTCGCGACCTACGAGGCGATTGTGGACCTCACGCTCCCGCACGGGCTCGTGCCGCTCATCACCCCCGAGTTGAAGCACATCACGATCGGCGGCGCGACCGTCGGCATCGGCATTGAGTCGAACGGCTTCCGTCACGGCTTCGTGCACGATGGGCTCCTGGAGGCGGAAATCCTGCTGGCCGACGGGCGAATGGTCGTTGGCACCGCCGATAACGAATACGCCGATCTATTTCGGGCGCTGCCCAACTCGTACGGCACGCTCGGCTATATCCTGCGCGCAAAGATCCGGCTCATGCCTGCGGCAGCCTGCGTGCACCTGAGCACGCGTGCCTTCACCGACCTTGGCGCCTATCTCGCCGCCATGCAGGCGGCGACCGAGCGCGCGGACGTGGACTTCATCGAAAGCCTGATCTTCGCGCGCGACCGACTATTCCTCACGCTATCGCGGTTCGTCGAGCAGGCTCCGGCGACTGCCGATATCGTTCACGGGAACGTGTTCTACAGATTGCTTGCGCGCGAAGGGGACGTCGATCTCACGACGAAAGATTACCTCTTCCGCTACGATCCCGACTGGTTCTGGAACATCCCGGAGACCACGCCCTACCGCCTGTTCCGCCGCTTCGCTCCCGCGTCCATGCGCAATTCGGGCTTCTACAAGCGCTATACGCAGCTCAAGCGCCGCATTCTCGGGGCGCTACCACCGCACCCGCAGAACGAGGAGCCGCTCATCCAGGACTGGGAGGTGCCGTGGGAGCGTGCGGACGAGCTCATGCGCTGTGCGCTCGACAACGCGGACCTCGGCGGCAAGCCGTGGATCGTGACGCCCATCCGCGCTCTTTCCACACCCACGCTCTACCCGGTCCGGCGCGGCGGGCTCTACTTAAACCTCGGCTGCTACTGCCACGTGAAAAAGCGCCCGGGCGAGGGCGATTACTACTACACCCGGCTCCTCGATCGGAAGTGCTTCGATCTGGGAGGAATCAAGATGCTCTACTCGTCGACGTTCCTCGACGAGCCCGAGTTCGACCGGATCTACAACGGCGCGGGATACCGGGCGATCAAGCGCAAATACGATCCCGACGGCGCGCTCGGGACGCTCTACCAGAAGTGCGTCCTGCGTCAATAAGGCGAGGTGTGGTGGGAGGATTACCTTCCCCTCCTGCCTGAGGAGGGGTCGCACAGTGAAGCGGCGGGGGTGGTGGGAGGATTTCTACTTGCGCTGCAACCGCTCCAGATCCCCGATCACTTCCTGCGAATTCCCCGACGCGTCCGCGGAAAGATAGACCTTCGCAATTCGCCCCTGCGGGTCGATCAGGAACGTGTTGCGCCGCGCGAACTTGACCAGGCCGAGGTCGCGGATCGAGCCGTAACGCGCCGCCACCGCGCCACCCGCGTCCGCGAGAAGCGGAAACGGCAGGCCGTATTCCTTCGCGAAGTCGAGATGGCTTTCGACGTCGTCCACGCTCACGCCCACCACTTCCGCGCCGAGCGTGGCCAGCTTATGCCGGTCGTCCCGAAACGCGCACGCCTGCCGGGTGCAGCCGGGCGTATCGTCCCTGGGATAGAAATAGAGCGCGAGCCACTTGCCGCGGAACTCGGCCAGGCTGCGGGTCCTGCCGTCCTGATCGGGCAACGCGAATTCGGGCGCCTGCTCCCCCACTCTGGGTTCGTTGCGCTTCGAGAACGCGCTCACCCGCCACCAGAAAAGCGCAGCGACGGCAAGC
>JAHZNX010000037.1 GCA_020028375.1 Betaproteobacteria bacterium
AGGAGCTCCTCGCCGGCATGCGCAAGGGCATGGCGTGGTTCGACCTTTCGACCAACTCGCCCACCGTGGTGCGGCGGCTCTCCGAGCGCTTCGCCGGAATGGGCATCGCGATGCTGGATGCGCCGGTCTCCGGCGGCCCCTCCGGCGCGAAGAGCGGCAAGCTCGCCCTTTACGTGAGCGGCGATCGGGGAGCGTTCGACCGGCACAAGGCGGTGCTCGACGCGATTGGCGACCAGGTCATCTACGTCGGCCCGGTCGGCTCCGGCACCGTCGCCAAGCTCGTGCACAACTGCGCGGGCTACGCGATCCTGGCCGCGCTCGCGGAGGTCATGACGATGGGCGTGAAGGCGGGCGTCGAGCCACTCGCCCTGTGGGCCGCCATTCGCCAGGGCGCGTTCGGCCGCCGGCGCTCATTCGACCGGCTCGCCGAGCAGTTCCTGGTCGCCAAGTTCGACCCTCCCGCCTTCGCGCTCGAGCTCGCGCACAAGGACGTCACGCTCGCAACCGAAGTCGGCCGCGAATTTCACGTCCCGATGAAGATCGCGAACACGGTGCTCCAGGAAATGACGGAGGCGATGAACCGCGAGGGCTGGGGAAAGCGCGACTCGCGCATCTTCATGCTGCTGCAGGAAGAGCGCGCCGGCGTGAATATCAAGGTACCGGAGGCCAAGGTTCAGGAGGTCCTGAACCGCGGATGACTACTGGATCTTGATGGGCTTGCCCTTCGCGGCCGAGGCGACGATCGCTTCCAGCACGGCGACCCCGTTGATCGCTTCCTCGGGCGGCACGACGAAGTTCTTCTTCTCCGCGACGGCGTCGGCGAATGCTTCCAGCTCCGCCTTTTCCTTGTCCGCCGCCGGCAGCGTAATGCGCTCCGGCTGGCCCTGGAGCCCGCGCGTGATGAGCTCGGTGTCGCCGCGCATCTCGATCCAGCCCTTCGATCCGAAGACGTGCATACGGTAGAGATCGGCCGTCACGAACACGGTGCTGAGCGATCCGGTCGCGCCGCCGGCAAACTTCAGCAGCATCGAGGTCGTGTCGTCCATGTCCACCTCAGGGGCGACCTTGCGCTTGTCGCTGAACGCATAGACGCTCGCGACTGGGCCCGCGATCTGGATCATGCCGTCAAGCGTGTGGATGCCGCGCGCAGTCATCCCCCCCGCCGGGGCCTCGGCGCGGGTGGAGCGCCAGCTCGCCGCGTCCAGGTTGTAGCCGGTGGGACCGGAATGCGTCGCCTCGACGTGCAGCACGTCGCCGATCGCGCCGGCACGGATGCGGTTCATCATCTCGACGAACGACGGCGCGTGCCTGCGATTGAATCCGATGCTGAGCGTGACGCCGGCCGCGCGGCAGGCCTCGACGGCTTTCTCGGCGGTCTTGCGCGTGAGTGTCAGCGGCTTCTCGCAGAATACATGCTTGCCCGCCTTCGCCGCCTGCTGGATCTGCTTGAGGTGCAGCGAATGCGGCGTCGCCAGGATAACGGCGCCGATTTCGGGATCCTTAAGCACCCGCCCGTAGGACGAGACGACCTTGATGCCGGTCTTCTGCGAAAACTCCTGGTGCTTTGCCGGATCGCGGGAGATCCCCTTCACGACCTGGATCTTGCCGCTCCCCTGTACCGATTCCACCAGCCGGTTGCCCCATCGCCCCAGCCCGTAAATTGCTGCGTTCAGCATTGCTCTTTTCCCTCGTAAAAACGGCGCCGGTGACGGCGCCGCGTCCCGGATGCAAGCGTGCTGTTATTTCTTCCCGGCGCAGATGTCGCCGCTGCGCGTGGTGGCGTAGTGAAGGTGGTTGAATCCCGGCACGTTGAAGGTCGTGTCGTCGCAGGTAGCCGTCTACCAGGCGCTTCGCGGCGGCGACGGCGTCCGGCAGCGATTCGTATTCGCCGACCCGGCGCACCCTGGTATCGGGCTCGGTATGCCCGCTCAATCCTTCCACGAAGTAGGTCATGGGCCCCCGTGATACCGCATGCCGCGCACCTGACGCGCTGCCAAATCAGTATACATCACCCATCACTGGTCAATCGGGCGAAGCTCCTCGAGCAATGCCGACTGCGCCGAACCCAACCGATATCGCCGTGGGGGAGGCGTTCCGGCCTGGTAGCTCAGGGGCAGCAGAGACGGAACCGCAACCTTGTCGCAGACCTTTTGAATTCGATACAGCTCGATGGGCCGCTTCAGTTCCGTGTTGAGCTCGCAAGTCACCTGCACGCAACTGATGCTCTTGAGCCAGGAACACACTTTGACATCGGAACCGTCGGCCTTCTCTATTTCCGTCAGGAACAGCAGGTCCTTGTACAGGGCAGGATCCGGGTCGGTTTCCGGACGCACATCTAGCAGAATGGTAAAGAAGGTTGCGTTCAAATCCATGACGCTCAAGACATTGTCCATGAACACGGACAGGTAGCGCGCGTACGAGAAGCCCCCGATCACATCGGTAATGAGCTGAAACCGTCCGAGTTCCTCCGGCGAGTACTCCCGCATGCGTTTCCCGTACAGATATCGAATCTGATCGGGCGCGAGGCGAGCGGCCGTCTGGTGCCAATCGGGCGTCCTGCGATCTTCGATGGAGATCGCGACGGCTTGCGCCTTCTTGCCGCGCCGCTCGCGCCCTTCCCAGTGCATTGCGTCGTAGAGTTCAGTGTAATAATCCAGTACTGCGTTCCCCTCGCCCGCTCCGATGTCCAGCCAGCGGTCGGATGGGCCGAGATTCGCCAATGAGCGATCGAACCCGGCGGGAAGCGTGGAGACATAGGACACGAGCGATCGGTCGACGACATAGCCCGAGGGCACGTTCTCTCCCCGGCTCTGGTAGATGGCTTCCTGCTTCCTGGCTTCCTGGTCGAATGCAGAGCCGCCGGGGTGCTGGGAATGGGCGGCCGGCAGCCACAGGGACTGCAGAAGAAGCAGGGCAACGATGCTGGTACTCTTCAGGGCTATCATCTATGCGTATGCAGCGTGCCGGGCTGAGACCGGCGGGGTAGCCTTGCCGAGATTCTATTTGACCCCCCGACAAAAAAACAGGGTGATATGGCACGTTTTGCTCGCCATCGCCTGGCTTGCGCTCGCCGGCGGCTGTGCCAGGCTGCCGGCTACCGGCGTAACGCCGCTCAAACCCGCGTCCGCGAGTGAGCTGCGGGCATATCTGCTCAATCACAAGGCCGATGTCGGCCAATTCAGATTGCGCGGGCCGTTCGAGGTGGCCGTGCGCAGGGATTCCGAATTGCGCCTGTCAGATAAGGAGCGCATCGACGCGGATTGGTACCTGTCCGCGCCCGCCGAGAAGGCGCCGCTCGTGATCCTGCTGCATGGGCACGGCAACACGAAGGAAGACCACGCCTACCAGGCCTTTCACCTGGCAACCTGGGGAATACACAGTCTCGCCGTGACTCTGCCCAATAACGGTCCCTGGGTTGCCAACGGCAGGACCCTGGCGAGAATTGCCACGCACATCCGTCGCCGGCCGGACCTCATCGACGGCCGCATCGACGTCAACAGGATCATCCTTGCCGGGCACTCGTACGGGGGCGCCGCGGTCGCGATTGCACTGGGCGTGGGTGCTCCCGCTGCGGGCGGCATCCTGCTCGATGCCGCGGGAACCGGCAAGGACTTGCCCGATTACCTGAGAAAGATCGCCAAGCCCGTGATGCTGCTCGGGGCCGACGAGCGGATCTCCCGGGTGCGTGACCGCAGTTACTTTTTCTTCTACATCCGGAGCGGCGTTGCCGAAATCTCGATCACGGACGCAACCCATGAAGATGCCCAGTTCCCCCTCGAGCCGGCGCCACAGGGGCCGGGCAGTGAGCCCTCCTCCGCCACGGAGGAATTGCAGATCACCTTTGTCAGCGCACTGACCTCGGCCGCCTTCAGCCTTGGCAACACCGGGAGCTTCGACTACGCGTGGAGGAGTTTTGGCGATGCTATCAAGACCGGCAGATTCATTAACGTGAAGAAGAGGTGATCGCCCGCCTGGAGGGGACGCCCTCGGTACATGGGGACGGAGCCCTATTTCCTCACGTGCTCATCTAGCCATAGCGCGGAAATAGGGCTCCGTCCCCGTACCTCACGGCGGCGGGGGACGGTCCTTCGGCGTGCGCTTGCGGCCCCGCAGCAACTCGAACAGCCACTCGGCCAGCACGTTGGCGCGAATGACGCGGATGGCGAGCGCCGTCGCGGAGATCGGCCGCACCAGGCGTGTCTCGCGCAGCCGCGGCAGGAACACCGCGATCACCACCGCGCGCGCGACGCTCGAGGCGCAAAGCGCGAGCCACACACCGCTGGCGAAGACGACCGTATAACCGCCGAGCTGGAGCGTGTGCGGCGCGTGAGTGGCAAGGAAGCCGCCGAGCAACGCGCCGCCGAAGACCGCCGTATTCGAGAGCGCCTGGTGCACGGCGCTGTAGGCGGCGCGCTTCTCCGGCGGCGCGACGTCGTAGAGAAAGTTCCCCGCCGCGAGGCTGAACCCCGCCCAGACAACGCCGCCAAAGAATTGAAACATCAGAATCGCCCAGAAATTAGGGAACAGCACCCACAGAACCGGGAACGCGGGAAACACGATGCTCGTGATCTGCACCACCCGCAGGTTGCCGAACACGTCCGACAGCCGGCCCCACAGATTGAGCGCCGCGAACTGCATCAGCACGGTAAACGCGCTGGCCGCGGTGAATTCGAGATACGAGAAACGGAGATCGCGCAGCATGTACAAGGTGTAGAACGGCGCGGCGATGCCGACCGCCAGGTTCATGAAGGCGATAAAGAGCGCGAAACGGGTGAAATCCGAGCCGCGCATCCGCTCGAGCAGCCCGGCGAGTGGCGGGAGCGTGAGCGGCGCGAGGCGCGCGAGCGGCTCGTGCATGCGCATCAACTGGGCGAGCGAGTAGAGGCGCGCCACCAGCGCGACCGCGAAGATGGCCGCGAAGCCCCAGTGCGCCAGCGCCCGCTGCTCGAAGAACTCCAGGGCGAGGCCGGCGGCGCTCAGGCTCGCGAAGGTCATGATGCTCATCAACTGGGTGCGCCGGCCGAAGAATCGGCCGCGCCGGCGCTCCGGAACGAGATCGCTGATCAGGCTGCTCCATGGCGGGGCGGCGAACTGGCCGCCGATGGTGTAGAGCACGACCGCCGCGATGAGCAGCGTGACCGAAGACTCGAGCGGGATGAACGCGAGAGCGATGATCGGCAGCCACGCAACCGACTGCAGCACCACGCCGGCGAAGATCAGGGTCTTGCGCCGGACGGCGTACCCCGCCACCCAGGCCGAGGCGAGCTGCGCGATCGAGCCGAGCAGCAAGGGCGCCGCGCTGAGCGCCGTAATCTGGGCGGTCGTTGCCTTGAGAAAGACCGCGAACGCCTGGAGGTAGGACTCGCCCGCGCCGAACATCAGCGACCACGCGATGCCGTCGCGCACGGAGTAGCGCAGCGATCGTTCGGCCTCGGGATCGCGTGAGTACATGGGGACGGAGCCCTGTTTCCCCATGTCACATCTCCGCGGCGACGCGGAATCCCCGACGGTACACCCTGATCGTCGTCGGACTCCCCACGCGATACGCCGCGGGCACCCCTACGGGCCCGTCATCCCAGGCGCCGCCGCGCACCGCGCGCAGGGAGCAATCACCGGCAATGACTGCGCTGCCATCGGTAGGTGCGCCGCGGTAGTTGCCGTTCCAACAGTCCTGAGTCCATTCCTCGACGTTTCCCAGCATGTCGTAGAGGCCGAACGCATTGGGGCGATAGCTTCCCACGGGGGCGGTGTAGGCGCGCCGGTCATCGCATTTGGCGACATGCCAGCTGTCCGCGCCCGGCACCCGTGCCGCGGTCGAGCGATCGGCCCCATTGGCATAGTCGCAAGATAAGTCTGCGTCATCGCCCCAATACCGCGTCGTCGTGGTGCCCCCTCTCGCCGCGTATTCCCATTCGGCTTCGGTCAGCAAGCGATACTTTCTGCCGGTCTGTCGACTGAGCCACATGACATATGCGCTGGCGTCTTCCCAGCTAACACAGGTCACGGGGTGTGCATCATCCTGAGCAAAGCCGGGATCGCGCCAGCTTTTCGCCGGGTCCATCTCGAACGCGGCCCCGCGCCAGACGAAACACCCGTCGCTCGCCCGGCCGGTCGCCTCCGCGAACACCCGGTACTCCCCCTGCGTGACCTCGAACTTCCCCGCGGCAAACTGCTTTACGTTCACGCTGCGCTGCGGCTGGCTGCGGTTACGAAAATCCTCGGCCAGATTCGCGCGCTCCTCCTCCCCCGGCGCCGCCCCCATCACGAACTGCCCAGCCGGGATGACCACCATCTCCGGGCAATGCACGCAGTCTTTAGCCGCAACGGCCGGAAAGGAGCAGAGCAGGAAAACCACGTAAAGGGGGTCGGTGTAACGTTTCAAGGGCGAGTATTGCTCATCCAGCCATGGCGGGGACATAGGGCTCCGTCCCCATATCACTTCCTGACGCCGTATTGTTTCCAGACCACCGCCGCGGCCCACGCAAACGACGCGATCAGCACTGCGACGCCAAACGCGTGCGCGACGCGGCCCACGACCTGCGCGCGCCCCAGCAGCCCGAGGTCGCCGAGCACGTCGATGAAATCGTGCGCCCCGGTGTCCCCAGTGCGGCCGGTGAGGAGGACGTGCTGGGGCATCTGCGCGTCGTACACGTAGGGCGCAGTGTCCATGACCGCCACGGCGCACCACCACAGCATGACCGCCGCGGCGAACGGGTCGCGGTTCTTCACCAGGAAGATCCCGCCGAGGATGAGCGGCAGGCCGGCCTGGAACAGCGCGCCGCCCAGGTTGTGCATGAACTCCCCGAACGGGCGGAACAGGATGTGCCCGAATTCGTGGAACGGCACCATGGGCGCGTGGATCAGCGAGCCCGCCATTTCCCACGATGGCACGTCCATCGCGGCGAGCTTCACGCCGTAGACGATCAGCACGGCGAGGAGCAGCGCCCGCGCGTAGACGTGGAGCGTGCTGATCTCCTCCGGCACGTGGAAAGCGAGCTCTTTCGCGCGCGCGAACCAGCCGTCCTCCGTTTGTTCAGCCGCATGCTCCGCCGCGACGGGAGCCGCCGGCGCGAGGCGCAACTTCAGGTACTTGGAGAAAATCAGCCCGCACGCGCCGCAGACATCCTCCGGCCCGGTCTCACCGGCCGCGCGTTCATGTCCGCACTTGGGGCACTTCTTGTACACCGAGATGACCGGCCGGAAAATCCGTGGGGAGCCCGCGGACAGACCCCGAGCGAATTCGACGCGCGCACTGTAGCACGCCGGCGCCGCTTCCGCCGGCCCGAAAAACCTTGCCTTTATCACCGGCAGCACCCATACTCGCGCGTCCCATCGAGTCAAGGGCGGAAATCGAACATGGCAAAAGAAGAACTGATCGAGCTGGCGGGCGTCGTCGATGAGGTGCTGCCCAACACGCAGTGCCGGGTGACGCTCGACAACGGTCACGCGATCACCGCCTATACCTGCGGCAAGATGCGTATGCGCCGCATCCGCGTCCTCGCCGGGGACCGCGTCACCGTCGAGATCTCGCCCTACGACCTCACCAAGGGCCGCATCAATTTCCGGCACAAGGACACCACCGCCCCGCCGGTGATGGCGCCGCGGCCGTCGTACCTGCGCCGCCGCTGACGCCCCGGCTCAGCTCTCGTCGGTATGCGCCGTCATCAATGCCGGCGCGGGCGGCGCGCTCCAGACCTCGCTGAACGTGATGCTCTCGTAGGCCGGAGACCAGGTTCCGGATCGCGGATCGTACCTTTCGATGCACCCCGAGCCGTCCTTCAGGGAAACGATGCGGGCATAGCAGGTGCGCAGCTTCTTCGGGCCCATCACGACCCTGCCGGGACTGCTTTCCACACGCATCATTTGCGCTTTCATGGCGGGCCCAGTCCCCTAACCCAGCTTGACGAGCGCGATCCGGCCCCTTGCCGTGAGCGCGAAGCCGCCGATCGACCGCTCGACGAGTCCCCGCCTGAGAAGCCTCGCCCCGATCAACTCGGGAATCGACTTCTTCCGAGTCGTGACCGTAAGCTCTCGCAGCCAGCGCAACTCGGCAAATCCGACGATTTCGTCCATGGTACGCGCTCCTTCGCGAAACGACGCACGGGGGCAAGCCGGGGTATGTTTAATCCCAAGCCCTGAAGGACGTGGCTGGAAGTACGGCCCGCAAATACCGCGGGCCCAAGGAGAGGAAACTAAACGCCTGAATGTGTTATACGCGCTATAGGTACGAGGGTCAATCAACAAATCCCGCAAACCGGGCATGATTCTTCAAGCCGCCGTATTCTCGCGCAGCAGGCGCAGAAGTTGTCCCTGCTTTGGCCGCAGCACGAGTTTCTTGCCTTTCGAGCGCGCTGACGGGCGCCTCGCGCACGTCCTCCACGGTCTTGATAAAGTGCGTCAGCCCACGATGCGTTCGTCATTCCCACGAGGCGTCTAACCAAGCATGCCCGCCGGCCCGGTCGAAGCCCTGCTCCCCGTCAAGCTCGGCAAGGGGCGCATTCCATACGCGCGGGGCATGCGCGCGGGACCGTGGGTCTTCGCTTCGGGCGTTCTCGCTACCGACGACAAGGGTGGTCTCGCACCTGAAGCGTCCGACGGCGGCCGCCCGCTGTCGGGCATGCCCCGCTGGTACCGCGAAGCGCTGTGCCTCTACCGGCGGGCCGAGGAAGTACTCAGGGCGGGAGGCACGGACTTCGGGCATGCGGTTCGCACCGACCAGTATTTTCCCGACTGGCGCGCGGTGCCCTTCCTCCACCTCGCGCGCAAGGAGCGCTGCGGCGACTACATTGCTCCCAGCACCTCGGTGCTCGAGCCCCGGCTGCTCGTGCCCCGGGCCGGCATGGCGATGGAGATGATCGCGGTTCGTCCGCGCGTGGGCCTCGACGTCAAGCCGGTGTACCCCGCGGGCCTGGACGTTCCCGCAACGTCCGCATTCGCACCCGTCGCGACCGCGGGCGACTACATATTCGTCGCCGGATTCCTTGCCGCGTGGAAACCCGGCGACCTCGGCGGCATCGCGCCCGAAGCGAAGGTTCCCGAAGGCCATCTCTGGAAGGGAAACCGCATCCAGCTCGAGGCCGACTACATCATCCGAAAAAAGCTCGTGCCCGCGCTCGAAGGCGCCGGCGCCTCGCTCGCGAGCGTCGTGAAGGCACAGGTGTACCTGGCCGACGTCCATGACGTTCCCGCGTTCAACCAGGTGTGGGCGCGGCATTTCGGAGAGAACGTGCCCGCCACCACCTTCGTGCCGACCCTCGATCCGGGCTTCGCCATCGCGGACGCGCGCTGCGAGATCAACCTGGTGGCGGTGACCCGCGGCGGCAAAGTCGTGACAGCGCCGTTGAAAGGAAACTACCCTGCGGTGTGCGACGGCCACCCGCTCGGGGTGAGGGCGGGGAGCCTCCTCTGTTTTTCCGGCCTCGTGGCCGCCGACGCCAACGGGCCGGTCAAGGGAACGCGGCGCGGCGCCGGGCGCCCCCGTTCCGGTCCCGGCATCCGGGCGCAGATGGAGTATCTACTCGACGTTGCGGCGGAAGGATGCCGGGCTTCCGGCACCTCGCTGGGGAACGTGCTGCGGATCCAGCAGTTCCACACGGACCTCGGGGAATTCGAGCCGGCGTGCCGCGTCTGGCTCGAGCGGCTGGGCGGCCGGCCGCTGCCCATCTCGGCGCTCCAGGTTCCGGGGCCGCTGGTGGTGCCGGGCTGCACCGTGCAGCTTGACCTGTGGGTCTACGTGCCCTGAGGTCAGAGCGAGACGCCCGCCTCCTTGACGACCCGCTCCCATTTGTCGAGTTCGGCCTTGATGAACGCAGCAAATTCTTCCGGCGTGCTCGACTGCGGGGTCGCGCCAGTGGTTTCGAGCACCTTGCGCACCTCTGCGATCTTGAGGGCGCTCACGATTTCGCCGTGCAAGCGCTTGACGACTGCCTCCGGCGTGCCTTTCGGCGCGAGCACCCCCGCCCACAGCACGTTGACGTAACCCTTGACGCCGGCTTCCTGCATCGTCGGAACTTCCGGCAGCACCGGCACGCGTTTCTCGGTCGTTACCGCGAGCGCCCGGATGCGTTTCGCCTGGATGAACGGGAACGCCGCGGGCATGGTGGGGATCGCCGTCTGGATGTGGCCTGCCACCAGATCGGCGCTCACCTGCGGGCTCCCCTTGTAGGGCACGTGCCTCAACTTCACCTTGGCGAGCAGCATGAAATGCTCGACGGCGAGGTGCGTCGTCGCTCCAATGCCCGCCGAGCCGAAATCGATGTCCCCGGGGCGCGCGCGCGCGAGCCGGATGAGATCGGCCACCGAGTTCGCCGGCAGCGATGAGTGCACGACGAGCACGAGCGGAATGGTGCCCACCATGCTGATCGGGACGAAATCGCGCACCGGGTCGTAGCGGACCTTGCGATTGACCAGCGGGTACTGCGTCAGCTCCGAGGTCGAGCCGAGCAGGAGGGTGTAGCCGTCGGCGGGCGCCCTGGACGCAAATTCCGCCCCGATGCTGCCGGCGGCGCCGACCCGGTTCTCAACGACGACCGGCTGCCCCAGGCGCTCGCTCAGGCGCTGCGCGATCGCCCGGCCCGCAGTGTCCGATCCGCCGCCTGCGGGAAACGGCACGATCATGCGCACCGGCTTCTCGGGATAACCCTGTGCCGCGGCGGGCGCGTTCCACAAGATGAGGCATGCAACGCAGGCAACTCGCAGGACGCTCATGTTTTCCCCCTCGGAACCCCACCGTCAGAGCGCGGAGGCCCGTTCAGGTTCATGCTAGCATGACCGCGCCGCACGCAGAAAAAATCACACGCCCGCCACTCGGGGGCCTCAATGAATGCGAAGCTCGATGTGAAATACAGCAATCCGGCGGGACTGTGGACCTCACCGCGGCTCACGCAGATGGTCGAGGTTCAGGGCGCGCGGATGATCTATCTATCTGGCCAGACGCCGACCGACGCCAGCTACAAGGTCCGCAGCAGCGATTTCCGCCGGCAAGCCCATTCGGTCTATGACAACATCGAGCTTGCGCTGCGCTCCGCGGGCGCGACGCTGCATAACGTCGTCAAGACCACGGCCTATCTGACCGACGCCGGGAATATCGCGCCTCTGCGCGAGGTGCGGTTGGAGCGCTACAAGGACCTGCAGGCGCCGCCCGCCAACACGCTGCTCGTGGTGAGCCGTCTGGTGGAGCCGGAATTTCTGATCGAAATCGACGTCGTCGCGGCGCTGCCGGTCCGGTAGCTGCCGGCGTTTCGAGCTGGCCCTCTCACGCCGAGATATAAGTCTCGGTCTTCATATCACGGTGCGTGGCTCGCGCGGAGTCGAGCACGCATCCCGTGAGCTGGTGGGAGTGATGGGCGAGGTCGTCCACCGGCAGGAAGCCCGCCATCGTGCGGTCGCGGTTCAATACCGCGAGCCTCTAGCTTGCGCGGACGCCCTCTGGCGCAGCAGCTGGACGCCGACCAGCAGCGCCGGAAGACCGCACGCGATGAAGCCGATGCCGTAGCTACCGGTGAGGTCAAGAAAGCCGGAATACAGGAGCGGCAAGGCCATCGCGCCGATCTGGCCGAAGGACAGCACGCCGCCGGTGACTCCGCCCCGCATGTCCTCCGGCGACGCGCGCGCGGTTTCGGCCAGGAGAACGCCGTGCCAGGAGAGCGCCGTGGCACTGAGCACGCAGGCGATGAGGCCCACCAGCAGCACCGGCCAGCCGGCGCTGGAAAGCGCGAGGAGCGCAGCACTTCCCGCCATGCCGAGGGCAAGCCCCGACATCACCCGGGAGGGCGAGACATAGCTGCTGCCGATCCAGCCCCAGAGAATGCGCCCGGGCACCGCTACCGCCACCGCCACGGAAAACAGGAAACCCGCCGCCACGGGCGTGTAGCCGATCGTCGTCAGATAGATGACGAAATACGCCGTGAAGACGGCCTGCACGCCGTTGAATGCAAGACAGGCGAACGACAAGGCGCGAAGGCCGGGCGCGGCGAGCACCACGGTCAAGGTCGCCCTGAAATCCGACAACCGGAATCTGCGCGTCGGCACCCGGTCGGTATCGAAGATCCTGCGCAGGGGCTGCAGCACCAGGGCCAGCACGGCGCACGAAGCCGCGCAGAACAGCATCGTCGCGCGCCAGTCCGTCCATTCCGTCAACGGCGGCCCGAGCACACCGGCGAGAAGCAGGCCGGCCGGCACGGCGGTCTGCTTGATGGAGAACACCAGGGGCAGGTAGCGCGGCGAGGAGCAGCGGCTCAGCAGATGCGAGCTCGCCGGAGTGGACACGGCGCCCCCACCGCCCATGATGACTGCGGACAGGACGAGCGACAGAGGCGTTCCCAGCGCCGCCAGTGCGGCGCCGGCGGTGAGCATCACAAGGGAGATCTGGCTCACGCGCAAGGCGCCATAACGCACGATGAAGCTGCCGCAACCGAGCTGCGCGATGAGAGCGAACAGGGCCGTCAGGCCGAAATAGATGCCGATCCAGGCCGGATCGATGAACAGATCCGTGATGATCGCCGGCGCGATCACCGCGGGCAGAGCCCGCCCGAGCGCGACGAAGGTCTGCTGGAAGAACATCGCCCCGAGGGCGAGCAGTAGATGTTGCTCGAGGCGTGGAATTTCCCTGGTCTGCATTCTTTACGGCATTTGCAGGCCGCTGTTCCTGATCGCGTCCGCAGCCTGGGGAGAGGCCAGGAACTCGATGACCCTCCGGGCAAGTGACGGGTTCGGGCAACTCGCCGCAACGCCCGCGGTGAAGGTCGAGATTTTCTGCAGCTCCGGCGGCAGGGGCGTGATGTGCGCGATTCCCGGCACGGGCAGCAGCTCGCTCACCTGCTGCAGGCCGATCTCCACCTCGCCGCGCGCGATCGCGGCGCCCACGCGCTCGCCGCCGCCGATCAAGCGGCTCTTGGGAAGCACCTCGCCGGCGATCCCGAGGCGCTGAACCAGCTCCCCGGAAAAATACTTACCGCTCTCGCTCGCCGAATAGCCGATCGATCTCGCCTGCAGCAGCGTGCGCCGCAGCGCATCGGCGGAACCGATGTCCGGCTTGGACGCGCCCGCGCGCACCGCAAAAGCAATGCTCGACCGGGCAACTGCCTTGAGGCCTTCCGCCAGCACCAGGCCGTCCGTGATGAACTGGTGCAGCACGTGCTCCGCGACGATGACGATGTCCACGACCTCCCCGCGCTTGAGGCGGTTCGAGATGGACATTTCCCCCGTGCCGATCGAGGTCGAGGCGGTCACGACCCTCGCCTTCGTCAGGCGCTCCAACTGGGGAATCAATGCCAGGTGCGCCGCGGTAAAGGCGCCCGAGGTCATCACCCTGAATTCGGTCGTCGTGGCCATGCCTCAGGAACCCATGGTATCAAAGGGGCAAGGTTGAGCGATTCCGGATCTCTCATTGACCCCCGGGGGCGGTCGCATTAACGTGGTCCTCCGCTGCTCGCCGCGGGGCGAGCGCGAGGCGCGGCATCATTCAAGAACAAGGAGGAGGATCCGATGCGTGCGACAAGACTGTTGACCACGGTCGCCATCCCGGCGCTCCTGGCAGCTTCGGC
>JAHZNX010000233.1 GCA_020028375.1 Betaproteobacteria bacterium
ATGGGCGACCCGGAGACGCAGCCGATCCTGATGCGGTTGAAGAGCGACCTCGCGGGCCTGATCGAGCACGCGCTTGCCGGCACGCTGGACAAGGCCGAGGCCGAGTGGGACCGGCGGATCGCCCTCGGCGTGGTGCTCGCCGCGCATGGCTACCCGGACGCCCCGCGCAAGGGCGATGCGATCCACGGCTTGCCGGCGCCGGATGAGGATTGCCACGTGTTCCACGCCGCTACGGCGCTGAATGGAAAGGATGTCGTGACGAACGGCGGGCGGGTGCTGACGGTCACGGCGCTGGGCGGCAACTTGAGCGCGGCGCAGCGCCGCGCCTACGGGATCGCCGAGAAAATCCGCTTCGAGGGCATGCAATTCCGCCGCGACATCGGCCACCGCGCACTCGCCGCGGCCCGAAAATAGCGGCGCGGGACCGGCAGCGACCATGGCAACCGCTTACGACCGCACGCGCCAGGACCTGGGCAACATTGTCCTGCTCGAGCACGTGAACGTCACCATTCCCGACCAGCGCCTGGCGACGATCTTCTACGTCAGCGGCCTGGGCCTCACCCGCGACCCCTACCTCATGACGGGCGTCGACAACATGTGGGTGAATGTCGGCCGCAGCCAGTTTCACCTGCCGTCGCGGGGCGTCCAGGTATTGCGCGGGCGCGTGGGCATCGTGCTGCCCGATCTCGCGGCGCTCGAGCGCCGGTTGCGCGATGTCGCGCCGCTTCTCGCGGAGACGCGTTTTTCCTGGGAGAGGCGCGAGGGCCACATCGAGGCGACGTGCCCGTGGGGCAATCGCTATCGCTGTCACGCCCCCGCGCCCGAATTCGGCGACACCGAGCTGGCCATTGCCTACGTGGAGCTCGACGTACCGCCGGGCTCCGCGCCGGGGATCGCGCGCTTCTACCGGGAGTTCCTCGGGGCGCGCGCCGCGCTGAACAGCGGTCCGGGGGGCGCGGCGGCGGTCGTGTCCACCGGCGCCGAGCAGCAGTTGCGGTTCTGCGAGACCGCGGCTCCGCTGGCGGAGTACGACGGCCACCACGTCCAGGTCTACATCGCCGATTTTTCCGGTCCCCATCGACGGTTGCTCGAGCGCGGACTGGTCACCGAGGAATCGGGTGAGTACCAGTATCGCTTCCGCGACATCGTCGATCCCGCGGGCGGGAAGCGCCTGTTCACTCTCGAGCACGAGGTGAGAAGCCTTACCCATCCGCTCTACGCTCGCCCGCTCGTCAATCGCAACGCGGTCCAGAACAACCGCGAGTATGCGCGCGGCCACGACGCGTTTCGCGGCACCTACTGAGCCGCGCGCCCGCTGACCGTCACCGCACGCGCTCGGGCCCGCTGCGACGCGCGCCAACACGCTGCCCTGCTAGAATCCTGTCGCAACCCCGCGACCGGATTTCGGACTCGCGGCGAATCAGCGAAGAGGAGGCACACCCATGTCGGCTCCACGCGTTTTGGTCTCCCGGCTGCTGGCGATCCTGGCGGGGCTCGCAGTGGTTCCGGCAGCGCAGGCGCAGGCGACCTTCCCAGCCGCGAGACCGATCGAATTCGTCGTGCTGTTTCCCGCCGGCACCTCCGCGGACGTGACCGCGCGCGTGCTGGCAGAAGGCATGGGGAAGCAACTCGGCGCGCAGATCGTGGTAGTCAACCGGCCCGGCGGCGGCGGCGCGGTCGGCTATCAGTACGCGGTCCAGCAGGCTCCCGACGGCCATCACCTGGTATGGAGCTCGAACGCGATCTCGACGACCTTCCACACCGGGACGCTGCCATTCGACTACAAGTCGTTCCTGCCGGTGGCGCGCGTCCAGATCGAGACGCCGCTGCTGTTCGTGAGGAGCGAGGCGCCGTGGAAGGCCTTGCGCGATATGCTGCAGCAGGCGAAAGCAAAACCCGGAACGCTCACCGTCGGTAACTCCGGGTTTGGCAGCCACACCCATCTGAGTTCGGTGTGGCTGTTCAAGGCCGCGGGCTTCCAGGTCGTGGACGTGCCCTTCAACGCAGCGCAGGTGGTGCCAAGCCTGCTGGGCGGCCACGTCGATGCCGTGGTGCAGTTGCCGGGTGCGCTCGCGGGGCTGGTGAAGGCCGGCAACGTGCGCGCGCTCGTTGCGATGAGCGGTGCGCGCGATCCTTTCTTCCCGGACGTCCCGACTGCGCGCGAGCAGGGAATGGATATCAGCGCCGAGTTGTGGCGCGGTGTGGTGGTGCCCAAGGGCACGCCGTCGCACATCATCGCCCGGCTCGAGGACGCGGTCCGCAAGACGGTGGCGAGCCCGGAGTTCACGCGGGCGACCGAGAAGTTGCTGGTCGCGCCGGCATTCCTGCCCGCAGCCGATTTCGGGAAGATGATCGCCAAGGAAGACGCGGAAATCGGCCGGACGGTGAAAGCGCTCGGCATCAGGCAGGAGTCCCGGTAGCCGGTGCGCCGCCCGGCGGAGCGGCCGCGCCCGCTACCCCCTCACCGTGGACGTCGACGCCGTCAAGCAGTTTCTGACCGGCCTGCAGCAGGCGATCGTCGCGCGCCTGGGCGGGATCGACGGTCGGGCCTTCCGGCGCGACGAATGGTCGCGCCCCGAAGGCGGCGGCGGAGTCGCGCAGGTGCTCGAGGACGGAAACGTGTTCGAGCGCGCGGGCGTCAACTTCTCGCACGTCCACGGCTGGAGCCTGCCGCCTTCCGCCAGTGCCAGCCGCCCGGAACTCGCCGGCCGCTCGTTTCAGGCGATGGGTGTTTCGCTGGTGCTGCATCCGCGCAACCCGTACGTGCCCACCGTGCATATGAACGTGCGCTTCTTTGCGGCGGAACAGGACGGCGCGGCACCGGTGTGGTGGTTCGGCGGCGGCATGGATCTCACGCCCTACTACCCGTTCGCCGAGGACGCGCGGCATTTTCACCGCGCCTGCCGCGAGGCGCTCGCCCCTCACGGCGCCGATCGCTACCCGCGCTACAAGAAGTGGTGCGACGACTATTTTTACCTCAGGCACCGGGCGGAGCCGCGCGGCATCGGCGGGGTGTTTTTCGACGACCTCAACCAGCCTGATTTCGCGGCGAGCTTCGCGCTCACCCGCGGCGTGGGATCGCAATTCCTGCCCGCCTATCTCCCCATACTCGAGCGCCGCAGGGGCCTTGCCTACGGCGAGCGCGAGCGCGCATTCCAGGCCTACCGCCGCGGCCGTTACGTCGAATTCAATCTGGTCTACGATCGCGGCACGCTGTTCGGGCTGCAGTCCGGCGGCCGTACCGAAGCGATCCTGATGTCGCTGCCGCCGCGGGCCGAGTGGCGTTACGACTGGAAACCCGAGCCCGGCAGCCCGGAGGAGAAGCTCTACACGGAATTTCTCGTCGCCCGGGACTGGGCCGACTGAGGGCGGCGCGAGAAACGAGAGACGAGCGCCGGGTCAGAACCAGCTCTTCAACGACTTCACCCGCGCGAGTATCGCCTGGCTCACGCCGGCGACGCCCGCGACGGCGACCTGGTGCTGGCGGGTGAGGTGCGGGTTCTGCTTGAAGGACTGGTAGCGGATCAACGCCGCCTGGGCGTGCTGCCGCAGCAGTTCGGGATTCACCGGCTTGTTGATGAAGCGGAAAATCTGCGCTTGGTTGATGAGTTCGATCACCAGTTCCGAATCGGAAGCCTCGGTCAGCACGATCGCGAGGATCTCCGGGTGTTCCTGCTTGAGAGCCTTGAAGGCCGCGATGATTTCCTCGCCCCGGCTCGCGACGTCGGCGACGATGAGGGCGGTCTCGTGCGTCTCGAGCTGGCTCAGCCCCTCGTCGAGGTTCTTCGCGTGGTAGACCGGGCAGGCGCCGCCGATGAAGCGCGTGACCGCCCGCAGCGTCTCGTCCTGCGCTTCGATCACCAGCACGCCTGCCTCCATCCGGTCGGGCAGGATCGGGGGCGTCGCGGCGGTGGCCGCGAGATCGAACGCGATCGCCGCCGCCTCGGCGATGATCTTCTGGATCTCCTGGTTGTCCCATGGCTTGGAGACGAAGCGGAACACCTCGCCGTCGTTCACCGAGCCGACGATCGCAGCGAGGTCCGAGTAGCCGGTCAGCAGCAGTCGCACCGAATTCGGCGCGATGCCCTTCACCCGGCGCAGCAGCTCGAC
>JAHZNX010000038.1 GCA_020028375.1 Betaproteobacteria bacterium
CGATCAGGCTCAGCACCGGCGTTCCGATGAGCAACGATAGCGCGAGCACGCCCATGAGCGACTGATCCAGATCAAACTGGAGCGCCAGCACCGGCCCGACCAGCACCAGCGGCAGGCCCGATGCAAGCCAGTGCGCCGCGACCTTGCCCGCGACGATGAGACCGAGCGGCGTGGGGCTCAGCAGCATCTGCTCCAGGGTGCCATCGGCGAAGTCGGCGGCGAACAGGCGCGCGAGCGCCAGCATGCAGGAGAGGAGGGCCGCCACCCAGATCACCCCCGGGGCAATGGCGCGCAGGAGGTTCGGCTCCGGCCCGACGCCGAGCGGAAAGAGACTCACGACGATGACGAAGAAGAGCAGGACGGTGGCTAAATCAGACCGCCGCCGCAGCGCCAGCAACAAGTCGCGGTGGATGACGGTGCGCAGGACGGAGAGCATCCGGGTCTCAGCGATCGAGGTTGATGTCGGTCACCGAGGGCGCTGCAATGCGCGCCTCCTGGTGGGTCGTGAGCACTGCCATGCCGCCGCGAGCGAGGTGCGCGCCCACGAGCGACTGCACCAATTCGATCCCCGCCGCATCCAGCGCCGCGAACGGCTCATCGAGTATCCACAGCGGCAACGCCTCGCCCACGGCCAGGCGCGCGAGCGCCGCCCGCCGGCGCTGGCCCTGCGAGAGCGCCCTTACCGGCATCTGTTCGCGGCCGGCGAGCCCGAAGCGCGCAAGCGCGGCTCGCGCCTGCGCGCTCGACACGGTGAGCCCGCCGATGCCGCACGAAAAAGCGAGGTTCTCCTCAGGCGTGAGGTCATCCTTGAGCGCGTTGGCGTGCCCGATGTAGAGCAGGTTCGCCCAGTATTCCTCACGCAGCGCGCGGATGTTCTCCCCCTTCCAGCGCACTTCACCGGCCGTGGGCAGGACCAGCCCGCAGAGCGCGCGGAGCAGGGTGGTCTTACCGCGGCCATTGGCGCCGGTGACGCGCAGCAGCGCGCCCGGCACGAGCGCGAAGCCGAGTCCGCTGAAGAGCGTGACGTTGCCGCGCGTCGCTTCGAGTTCCCGTGCTTCGAGCATCGGGTGGTGAGCGGGTGAATTACGAAAGCGTTGGCTGAAAAGGTGCGTTACGCTACCATAGAAGTCCAACCGTGACGCAATCGCGACCCAATATTCAGCTTGATCTAGATCAATCGCGTCCCGGCCCAGGGCTGCTAGGCTTCAAGCGCTGAGCAGCGAGGGAATGTTCCGCTGCCGGCGAATTAAAGGCCCCAATCTCGGGAAACATATTTCTTGGAGTCGTTATGAAAATCATTCGTTTTGCGCCCCTGGCGCTGACTGTCATCGCGGTTGTTGCGGGTTGCACGATGCTGACCGCCGATTCCAGCGGCGTAAACTGGAAGAGTGTCCCCACTACGACGCTGACGTTGTTTTACCCGGCACAGTCCTCTTATCAATGGGTACGCAGTGCCAACCACCCCGGGAGTTCGGTGGTCGCGACCGGCGGCGCGTGTGTCACCTGCCACAACGGCCAGGAAGAAAAACTGGGCAACAAGCTGGTAAAAGCCAATGCGCTTGAACCCACTCCCGTCGATGGCAAGAACGGGGTCATCCAGTTGAGCTTCCAGGTCGCGTACGACGACCAGAACGCGTATTTCCGCGCGCAATGGAAGACGCGAAATCCGTATCCGGGCGAGGCGCATCCGTTCGTGCGTTTCGACGGCAAGGAATGGAAGCCGTATGGCTATCCGAAACTCGACGAAGTCGTGCGGAAGGGCGAGCAGCCGGGGATCTATGAAGACCGCTTTTCGATCATGATCGACGACGGGGGTGTGCCGGGGTTCGCCAACCAGGGTTGCTGGCTGACCTGCCACAACGGCGAGCGCGACATGCCGAACTTCGCGACGAGAAGCCAGGTCCAGGCGAATCCACTGTATCAGGCGCTCAAGCAAAATGACGTGCGCAAGTACCTGCCCTCGACGCGCACCGACGCGGACGCATCCTGGGACAAGGGCAAGAGCACCGGGGAGATCGCCAAGATCAAGACCGACGGGGGTTTCCTCGAGTTGATGCAGTGGCGCGCCCACCGCTCGAACCCGGTCGGCATGGCGGACGACGGTTACGTGCTCGAATACCGCCTGAGTGATGCAGGCGGCAACCCGTTCGGCTCCAACGTGGACCCGAAGACGCACCAGCCGCGCTTCATGTACGACGAGAGCAAGGTCGGCAGGAAGGCGCTCACGGCCGCGGAAATCCGCAAAGTGCCGACGCCGTTGATCCGCGGGTATAACGCAGTGCCGTTCGACCCCAAAACCGCATGGAAGGCGGGTGATCTCATTCCCGAGTACGTCCTCAACCCGGAGGGACCCAAGGGGTCGGGCGCGGACAACAAGAACGTGAAAGGCGTATGGCAGGACGGCATGTGGACCGTGGTCTGGGTCCGGCCGCTTAACCTGGCGAACCCCGACGACAAGGCTTTGAGGGATGGCAAGGTCTACAACTTCGCCTTCGCGATCCACGACGACAACATCACGACCCGCGGCCACCAGGTGTCGTTCCCGGTCACGGTGGGCTTCGGCGCGAAGGCCACTATTGAGGCGACGCGGGTGAAGTGAGCGCAAAACGCCGCTACCGGGTTGTGCGACGGTAGCGGCGCAGGTACGGGAAATCACGATCGCCGGCACGCAAACCGTGCCGGCGGTCGCGTTTCTTAGTGCTGGTGCTCGCCCTGTGCGCCGCGGCCCTGGCCCCGGCCTTCGTGCGTGCCCATGCGGGCGTGCATTTCCTGCATGCGAGCCTGCATCTGCGCGTGGCGCTCCGCGCGGGTGCCGAGCTGGCCCGCCATCGGGCAGGTTTCGGTCGCGGCGGTGCCGGCCGGCTTGTCGCCGGTCTGCTGCGCGAGCAGGGGGGTTGCCGCGACAGCGGCGGCGGCGAGGGTTGCGGCAATCAACAGCTTCTTCATCATCGTCTCCTTGCGGTTTGGGTTGACCATCTCGATTGACAGCAATCGCGGCGCCATTCCCGGCTCGTGACCGGACTTGATCCAGATCAAGAAACGGGACCGGCCTCCGCTATCACTTGCAATCAGGGTGATAGACCGCAGAATCAAGAGACGAGTTTGTAACGTTTCGTAACATTGCGTATCAGCGCGTTACTGGCAGCGCTGATCACCGATTTTCCTTCGGATCCTGCGCCGATCTCTGAAATGGGTGATCCTATGTCGCCCTGGCCCGTCCCAGCCCGATGCGTGGAATGAAGGCGGGGGTCGCCTGCCTGTACCGCTGATACGCCTCCCCGAATTCCGTGATCGCGTCCTGTTCCTCCCGGCGCGCGAGCCGCGCGTACATGTAGACGAGGATTGGGAACATGGCGAGCGTAACCAGCGTCGGCCATTGCAGCAGGAAGCCGGACATGATCATGATGAAGGCCACGTATTGAGGATGGCGGACCCGGGCGTAAGGGCCGCTCGCAGCAATCTCGTGACGCCGCTGCGCTTCATACAGGATCCCCCAGGACCTGGCGAGCAGGATGAAGCCGCCGAATATCAGCAGGTACGACGCAATGTGAAAGGGCCCGAGATGGGGGTTGACCTCCCAGCCGACGAGCTCGCCCAGCAGCACCTCGAACAAGTGCCCTGCGTCATGCGACAGGAAATCGATTTCCTGATACCGGCTTCCGAGCCAGCCCGACAGCAGGTAGATGGTCAGCGGAAAACCGTACATCTCGGTGAAGAGCGCGACGAGAAACGCGGAAAATGCGCCGAACGAGCGCCAGTCGCGCGGACTCTGCGGCTTGGCGAAGCTGAACGCAAAAATGATGAACACCAGCGAGTTGACGATTACCAGCGACCACAACCCGTAGGAGGATTCCTGCATGTCATTCTCCTTTCCGGCCATTACCGCCTTCGTTACGGTCCCTGCCGTGTCCTCCATGGCCCCCGTGCCCGCCGTGCATGAACATGTGCAGCAGCGGGCAGGCGAGCAGCAACAACCAAACACCGTAGGCCGACAGCCACTCGGAGAGGTGCGCCTTGTGCTCGGCGATCAGAAAATAGGCGGCGACGAGGGCAAAACCGACAAACACCCATTTGGCCTTGGATTTCATTCGATTGTCGCGGTCCGGTTCGCGCCGATGGTCGTGGTTCATGAGCCTCTCCCTCCTGTCCGTAGCGTCAGCGGCGGGGATGCGAGTATTCGAACGCTGTTTTCACCGGTCCAGTCGAGCCGGGCCGGATGATCTCGATCTCGATGCGGTACGGCCCGGCCCCGGACATGCGGAAGTAGTTGCCCCAGGTCATCGCGCCGGCAATTGTCATCGCCTCGAGCGACTTACGTTGTGAGGCGAGGCCCGGCTCCGTTACACGCGCCCGCACGGTGGCATCGATCACTCGCTCGCGCGTGCGCGCGTCGAACAGCGAGACGATCAAATGGTGCTGGCTGGCCCCGCGCGGGACGCCTTCGTGCATTTTGCGTTCGGCGTGGTCCTCCGCGTGACCGAGAATCGCTTCCGCCGGGATCACGCCGTAGAAGACTTCGAGATTGCCGGCCCTCAGTGGCTGGCGTTGCTCGGCGGCGACGGCGGTTCCCAGAGCCGGCGGCGCGAATGCAAGCAAGAGCAGCAGACGGCGTCGCGACGTATTCATAAGGCCGCTTCCGTTACGCCCGTTCCGCCGGCACCGAACGGCGCCAGCTGAAGTGCTCGTAGAGCCCGGTCCAGAACAGGCCGAAGCCGAAGCCGAACAGCAGTTCTTCGAGCGGCAGCCCGAATGGCACCACGCCGCTCAGCGCGGGCAGGTTCCATACCTGTGCGATATAACCGGGAGCTGACCACTCGAGGCCGATCAGGAAGATGGTGTAGAAGCCCAGGAACAGAATGCCGCCGAGCAGGGTGTTTGGCAGGAGGTCCGGGCGGCACAGCACCGCGGCAACGCCACCCGCGAACATCGCCGCGATCCCTGCATAGATCGGGTTCCAGGGCAGGAAATACAGAACCGGAAACAGCCCAAACGGGAGCGCGACGGCGAGCTTGTGGAAGCGGTGACGCCGGTCGTGGCGCTCGTGCGCTGGAATCGGCGCGAGCCTGTGCCGCATCACGAGGTTGTAAAGCACTGCGCCGATGCCGCCGATCGCGAAGCTGAAAATGATGCTCTCGATGTCGAAGCCGGTACGCTGCGCCAGGTCGAACAGGCTTGGCGGGTTCCAGTACTCGGGGACGAACAGCGGCTCGGTGAGCCCGAACGGCGCCATCAACAGGCTTGTCTTCCACATTACCTCTCGATGCTCCGGGAGGATGATGTACAGCACCGCCCACGGGCAGAGAAAGCCCAATGACCAGATGAGCCAGACGTAGTGGTAGTCGTGCACTAGAGCTTTGTGCGCCGCAATCTCAGCGAGTTGGTGACGACCGACACGGAGCTCGCAGCCATCGCCGCGCTAGCGAAGATGGGAGAGAGCAGCAATCCGAGAAACGGGTACAGGACGCCCGCCGCGATCGGGACGCCGAGCGCGTTGTAGATGAAGGCGAAGAATAGGTTCTGCTTGACGTTGCGCATGGTCGCGTGCGACAGCCGGATTGACTTGGCGATGGCGCGCAGGTCGCCCTTCACCAGCGTCACGCCGGCGCTCTCGATCGCGACATCGGTGCCGGTGCCCATGGCAATGCCGACGTGCGCTTGGGCGAGCGCGGGCGCGTCGTTGATCCCGTCGCCTGCCATGGCGACCACGCGCCCGCGGGCCTGCAATGACTTGATGGTCTCCACCTTCTGCTCCGGAAGCACCTCCGCGATCACCTCCTCGATACCGAGCTGCCGGCCGACCGCTTCCGCCGTCTTGCGCGAGTCGCCGGACAGCATCACCACTTGAACGCCCTCGGCCTGCAGCGCCTTGATCGCTTCAGGCGTGCTGTCCTTGATCGGATCGGCGACGGCGATCACCACGGCGACGCGGCCGTCGATCGCCGCGTACATGGCAGTCTTGCCCTGCGCGCGCAACGCGTCGGCCTTGTCCGCGAGAGACCGTGGCACGGCGCCGAATGTCTCCATAAACCGCCGGTTTCCTACCGCTACCTTGCGGCCGGAAATCTCGCCATGCACGCCTTGGCCCGTTACCGATTCAAAATTTCGGACCGATTGCAGTCCCAGGCCCCTGCCTTCCGCGCCGCTCACGATCGCTTGCGCGAGGGGATGCTCGCTCGCGCGCTCGAGGCTGGCGATGAGCGCGAGCGCGTCGTCCTCGGCAATGCCTTCGACCACGACGTCCACGAGCTGCGGTTTGCCGAGCGTGAGGGTGCCGGTCTTGTCCACGACCAGCGTGTTGACCTCGCGCAGCTTTTCCACCGCCTCGGCGTTGCGAAAGAGAATGCCGTTCAGCGCGCCCTGTCCCATGGCGACGGTGATCGAGATCGGCGTCGCCAGGCCCAGCGCGCAGGGGCAGGCGATGATGAGCACTGCCACGGCATTGACCACTGCATAGACAAGCCGGGGCTCGGGCCCATAGAATCCCCACACGAGTGCGGTCACGATGGCAATCGCGACGACCGCCTGCACGAACCAGCCGGCGACGAGGTCGGCGAGACGCTGAACCGGGGCGCGGGTGCGCTGCGCCTGCACCACCATGTGCACGATCTGCGAGAGCAGGGTATCCGCACCGACGCGCTCGGCGCGGATGATGAGGGAGCCTTTTCCGTTGATCGTCGCGCCGGTCACCCGGTTGCCCGCCTTTTTTGAGACGGGAACCGGCTCTCCAGTGATCATGGATTCGTCCACGTTGGACGAGCCCTCGATACAGGTGCCGTCCACCGGCACTTTTTCGCCGGGACGCACTCGCAACTTATCGCCGACTTGCACGTGATCGAGCGGCACTTCGACCTCTCGCCCGTCCGGCTCGAGGCGCAGTGCGGTGTTGGGCGCGAGCGCGAGGAGCTTCCGGATCGCCTGGCTGGTCTGCCCAATCGCGCGCAACTGCATGACCTCACCCAGCAGGATGAGCGTCACGATCACCGCGGCCGCCTCGAAATAGACGTCCACCGTGCCGCCGTGCTCCCGGAATTCCTGCGGGAAAAGGCCAGGTGCGAGCACGCCGGTGACGCTGAATACATAGGCGAGGGCGACGCCCAGCCCGATCAGGGTGTACATGTTCGGGCTGCGGTTCTTCAGCGATAGCCAGAACTTGTGGAAGAACGGCCAGCCACCCCACAGCACCACGGGTGTGGCCAGCGCCAGCTGCGCCAGCCCGCCCCAAAGCTGCGCCGCGGGCGTGTAAACGTGCCCACCGAATTGGGGCAGCACCATCGCGAGCAAGACGATCGGCACGCTGAGCGCGAGACTCACCCAGAATCGGCGTGTCATGTCGCGCAGCTCTGCGTCGTCTTCCTGCGCGCCAGCGACCGGCACCAGCGCCATTCCGCACTTCGGACAGTTTCCCGGCTTGGGGCTGCGCACCTCCGGATGCATCGGGCAGGTGTACTCGGCCGCGGCCGGCGCGGTGGGCACGATCGGCACCAGCGCCATGCCGCACTTGGGGCAGGAGCCGGGGCCGGCCTGCACGATCTCCGGATGCATCGGGCACGTGTACTCGGCGCCCTTCGGCGCGGGCTTTGCCGGGGCCGTCTTCGCGAGGTACTTTTCGGGGTCGGCCTGGAACTTCGTGCGGCAGCCGTTGCAGCAGAAGTAATACCGTGTCCCGTCGTGGTCGAAGAAGTGAGCCGTCGAGGCGGCATTAACCGTCATGCCGCAGACGGGGTCCTTCGCCTTATTCGTCGCAGCGGGGCCGTCGCCACCGGAGGCGTGTCCGTGGTGGTCGTGTTGTGCGGGATTCATGCGACACCTCTGTTCGCGGTTTCGGATAGCGCACAGTTTCTCATTTTTCGCGTGCGGCTTTTTTGGGCGGCGACGCTTGAGCCGGTAGACTGCAAAAGCCGTGTGCCGGCACGCCGAGCGCCGCGTTGAACTTGCTGGACATGTTCTGGTAGGCGATCAGCGCCGCCAGCTCGACGATCGCGTGGTCGTCAAAATGCTTGCGCAATTGCAGGATAAGCTGCTCGGCGACGCGGCGGTCACTGCGCGTGGCAGTTTCGGCATAGGCCAATGCCGTTTTTTCACGCTCGGTGAACAACGCAGAATCCTCGAACTGCGGCAGCGCGCGCAGTTTGCCCTCCACGATCCCGCGCCCGAGACCCAGGAACGAATTCAGGTCCACGCAGAAATCGCATCCGTTGATCTGCGACACCCGCACCTGGACGAGCGATCGCAGCGCGGGCTCGATGGGCGAGGACCTGTGATCGAGCGCCCGATACATCGCGCTCATCGCGAGGAACGCGGCCGGCATCCGCGCCCACAGGCGGACCGGCTCGAGCTCGTGCCCGTAGCGCCGGCGCTGCCGCCGGAACATCAGCCGGAGGTACCAGGGGTAAGGGAAATCTGCCGGCGTTTCGATGTAACTCATTTGCGGCCGCTAAACAGGTTGCGCGCCCAGCCGTAGAGCGCGCCGGCGACGTAACCCGCGGCCACCGCGGAGACGAAGCCGTAAAGCCACTCTCCCGCGGTGAGGGGCTTCGTGGCGGGGCGTTTGACGAGCGTCAGGTCCACGCCGTGAAGCCAGGTGTTGAAGAACGCCAGCGTGCCCTCCGGAAACAGCGCCACCGCGACCGCGCACACGATATAGACGATGCCCACGGTCACGGCGAGCGCCGCGCCTCTGACCCAAGGTCTGGTGCTATCCATATGAACCTCCTTTTGTCATTTGAGTTGCCAGCGGAACGTGCGCGGGTTCGCTTCGCCCGCACGCTTGATCTGCAGCGCGATCGTTGCGGGCGCGGGTGAAAGCGGTTTGAACTTCAGGACGCCCTCGCGATGGTGGCCGCCCGGTCCGGCGCCTTCCCATTGGACGGCTACAGACCGCCCGCCCTTGTCGTCGAGCAGCGTGGCGGTTTTGACCAGATCGTCATTCAAGTCCCCCGAGTGGGTATCGAGCACCACCTTGAAGTCCCAGGTGCTGGCGCCGGCGGAAAGGTTCTGAGGAGTCACGTCAACTGTCACGCCGCGATCGGTGTTCTTCTGTGTGGTCAATTCGGCGGCTGCCGCAGGCGATGCACTGGCTGCCGCGAAGAGAAACGCAACAAGTGCCGATTTGAGAATATGCATCGTTGTGCTCCTTCATTTTCCCTATTTCGTCGGCGCAGGCTGCATCATCTGCTGATGCTGCATCATCTGCTCCATCATCATCTGCATCATGTCCATGCGCCGCCCCATCATTTCCTGCCGCTGCTTCGGATCCATGCCCTTCATTGGACCTTCGCCCATCATGCCGGGCCCCATGCTGCCTTTTTGGCCGCCGCCCATGGCGCCGGGACCCATGCCGCCCTGTCCTCCCATCATTCCCATCATCGGGCCGCCCATGCCGCGCATCATGTTCATGCCTTCCTGCATGCTCTGCATGTGTTCCTGCATGAGCTTCTGGCGTTCCTTCGGATCCGTCGTGGCCCGGATCTTATCCATCTGCTGCTGCATCTTTTTCATGTTTTCCTGCATCTGCGCCATCTGCTTGTCCATTTCCATGCCCATGGCCGGCTTGCCGGGCACGGGCTTCGCGGGGGCAGGCTTGGTGTCCTGGGCCGATGCAATGGGTGCAGACAGGGCGATAGCAGCGATAGCGGCACAAAGAGTTGAGCGTTTCATTTCGGCTTCTCCTTTAACTAACTGGTTGAACTGACTCGCTTTGCAAATTCCGGAATCGATAACGACGCTGGTTTGCGGTGACGGGCTTGCGGAGTGCAGTGCGGTGTGTGCCCCGGACCGGGGCGTACGCGCGTGCAACCGGAAGCGCTGCCCCCGGTGTCGCGATGGGGGTTAAATCAGTAATCGCGCAGTGCGCAGGTAAATCGGGATCGGCGGCGGTGATTGCTCGCCAAAGCCGATTACGCCGGATGCAACCGCGTAGGGAACGGGCAGGAATGTCGCAGGCGCAGCGTGATTCACTACCTGCGATGCCGAACAGAACGACGCCGTCATGAGTGCAGGTGGCGCCGGCATTGCGGTGGTGAGGCTGACTGGGCACGGCGCATCGTTATATTTGCCACCGGCCGGGCTCTGGACGCTGTACTGGCTTGAAGTCGATTCCTGTCCGGCCAGCGCGTTGGCTATCAGGCTTTCACAACAGGGCGCGATTACAGCGGTAAGCCAGAACGCGAACCACCCCACCAGCAACGAAGCTGCAAACTGCCTCCTCTTCCGGGCAGTTTGGCCGGCAGCGGACGGCGAGTTCATTGTCGGCGACAGCATGTTCATATACTCAATCATATACGCAACTAGGATCAGCCACGCCCCTTAACGTTCTCCCGGGGTGCGGACAATCGTGAATCGTCTCAACAATCATAATTCTATGCGCTGATAGGGGGTTGATCTAAATCAAGCAGGACGGACTTACCGCTGCCGTTGTTCCATAGTCAATTCGGGCTACGCCGGGCTGATGTTGTCGGACTAGGGCTTCTCGTGCAGAATCTCGACCGCGCTCCGTCCGGGCGGTGTTCATAATTCAAGGGGATCGATCATGAAACGCGGCATTCTGGGGTATCTTGCATTCCTGTTCTTGATCTTTCCGCTCGCTTCCTTCGGCCAGGAAGGGGCGGTCAAGCTGGCTGAAGGCGTCTACGCCATCAAGGGTCCGGGGGCGGCGATGAACACCGGTTTTGTCGTGGGCGACCGGGGGGTTTTCGTCTTCGCCTGCGACCTTCCCGATTACGACCGGCGCATGCAGGCGATCAGAAGCGTCGCCGGCGGCAAGCCGATCCGGTTCGTCGCCAACGGCCATCACGCTGGTGACGACACCATGTGCAATCACTTGTTTGCGGAGCAGGGGGCCGTCGTGGTGGGTTCCACGGAACTGGCGCGGCAACTCCTTCCGTACTGGCCCAAGAGGGTGCAGCAGGAACTGAAGGGTGGAAAGGGCAAGAGGGAGTACCTCGAAGGCAAGAGGGTCGAGATGGCGATGCCCGCCGTCACGTTCGACGACAAGATCACGCTGGATCTGGGAAGTCACGTGGTCGAGCTCATCTCTTTCGGCAAGACCCACACGCCCGACACCACCGTCGCCTGGCTGCCCAGGGAGAAGATCCTGTTCGTCGCCGACCTGCTTTTCGTCGAGCTTCATCCCACCGCGGACGATCGATCCGACGTTGCCAACTGGCAGCGGGTTCTGAAGACGCTTGCGGGCTGGTCCCCGGCGAGCGTAGTGCCGGGTCACGGCGCCTTCGCGCCCGGCAATGGGGCGAAGCCGCTGCTCGACCAGGACCGCTACTTCGCAACCATGGGGAGCCAAATCCGCGCGATGCGCGACGCGGGAAAATCCCTGGATGAGATCAAGAAAGGCATCCGAGCGGAACTGGGCGAATTCGCGCAGTGGCCGCGCGAGCGGGCGATTCCCGCCACTGCGGAACAAGTCTATCGGGAGCTGTCGGCCAGGTAGGAACCAGCCGCGAACCGCGCGCTGCCTCCGGAGGGGACCCGTCGCTTCCATCTCAACGCCGGTCCCGCTCCAGGGTCATCTCGAGCTGCGCCTTGCGGATTTCCCGCGGCCACGATGATTTGATGTAGGCGAGAACGGCCCAGATCTCGTCGTCGGAGAGCGCCCCCCCGAACGCGGGCATGTCGCTCTCGTATTTTGGCGGCGCGTACTTTCCGGGGATGAGCCCGAGCTTGGTCATTCCAAACAATATCGAGTCCGGGTGGTGCCAGGTATGCCCCGATGCGTCGTGCGGCGGCGCCGGCATGCGGCCCGTCGGCAGCTTCTCCTGCCAGTTCGGCTGGCCTTCGAGCTTCACGCCGTGGCAGGAAGCGCAATGCCGGTCGTAGACCAGCTTTCCGCGGGCGACCTTTGCCGGG
>JAHZNX010000234.1 GCA_020028375.1 Betaproteobacteria bacterium
GCTCGCCGAGGAGCACGCCTTTCTTCCAAACCAGTACTTTCTCGTGTTCCGGCCGCAAAAGCGGTGACGCCAGGTGGACAACCGGCAGCTGGGCGTGGACACCATCGCCGACTGGCTTGCGGAGTACGCCTTCGGCAAGTGACGCGTTATCTGGGCGGAATCACCGGCAGGAGCACGTGTGCCGGGCGCTGCGGCCCCATGTGGAGCATCACCTTGCCCCCGAAAACGGCCGGCGGCCGGTCAGTCTCGTCGTCGTGCACGAACGGGCCGCAGCCGCGCATCGGGTTCTTCATGTTGGAGAGCGTCGCCGCCTCGCCCTCCCATTCGTAGTCCTTGCCGCGTACCGTGAGCGCGATGCGGTAGCCCTTCGGCACCACGATGCAGGTCGGCCAGATCTCGACGTCGAGCTCGTAGACCTGCCCGGGCTTGACGGGCTGTTTCCGGTCATGCGTGTGATAGGGCCGGTACGGCCGCGTGAGCTTCTTGTCGAGCTTGCGGTGCGATGCGCGCAGCCACCCCTGCCCGATCGGCGTGTGGGGATCGAGCGCGCCCTGGAACACCACTTCTAGCTTCAACGCCGAGGGCCCGGTGATCTCGGTCGCTTCTTCGAGGGGCGGGGTGGAGAAGGTGACGCCTTCGCCCAGACCGTCGTAAGTGATGGACTTCCCGGAGGCGGCCGGCCTGTTCGAAAGACGCATGCCCTCGGGATCGAGATAGAACTTCGTCCATTTCGTGCGCTTGAGCGGCCACTCTTTCTCGTGGCGCTCGACGAATTTCTCGCCGGGATGGCGCACCTGCAGCAGGACCCGCGGCTGCTTGTCCCAGCCGTTCTTCACGCCCTTGAGGAAGTAGTCGAAGAAGCGCTTCTGGAGCTTCACGCCGTAGTCGGTGTAGAACGGCGCCCAGTGCGAGCCGCCGTGCACTTCCAGCCATTTCTGCTTCGAAGCCGCGCGCGTGAAGCCTTCGAAATTACCGCGGGGGTGCAACCCCTGCCCGCCCCAGTTGGCCGCTGACAGCAGCGGCGTGATCACCTTGGATAAGTCACCGGTTCGTTCCTTATAGTATTTTTCCATTAGGGGGTAATCCAGCACGCCCGCCCACATGTCGGCGCGGTTCTTCACGAGCTCGTCCTCGGGCAGCGTCTCCGGCCCGCATACCAGCTCCCCGGTCACGCGGCTCCTGGGTCCGCGCTCACCGCGCCCGTGCTGCACCGTCTTTACCTGCATGTCCTGCCAGTGCTTGCGGAACGTGCAGGCGATGCCGCCGTGGCGCACCGAGTCGCGGTAGTAGTCCACCCAGCCTTCCCACACGCACATCGCGGCGAGGTGCGGCGGCTGCAGCGCCGCCGCGCGCCACTGGCTGCTGGCGTAGTAGGAAATCCCGTTCAGCCCGACCTTGCCGCTGCACCACGGCTGGGCGGCCGTCCATTCGATGCACTTGTAGAAATCGCGGTTCTCGCGCGCGTTGTTGTGATTGAGATAGCCCGGCGAGCGCCCCGCGCCGCGCGAGTCCACGCGCACGCACACATAGCCGCTCGGCACCCATTTCTCCGGGTCCACGACTTCCCAGTTCGCGTACTTGTTGGTGGTGCCGGAAACGGCGTCGGGGTTCTCGCGGCACATGATCTCCCACGCCGTCTTGTAGCCGTCCTGGAACGCGAGGCCCTTGCCGTACGGGCCGTAGCTCACGAGCGCCGGGTAGCTGCCCTCCTGGAACGGCCGGAACACGTCGGCGCGCAGCACGAGCCCGTCGTCCATCGGGATCGGCACGTCCCAGTCGATGCGCATGCCGTCGCGCACTTCGCTCTTGTACTCGCTCATTGCGTTTCCCGAAAATAACCCTTGATCTCAACTCCCACCTCCCCGCCTGCTGCGCAGGCACCCCTCCTCGGGCAGGAGGGGAGGCAGGAGGCTTACTTCGCGGGGATGATGGGCAGCAGGATGTACGACTGCTTGTCTCCGCCGGAGTAGATAGTGTTCTCCGCCCCCGCGTTGTAGTCCGCGTGGTAGTGCGTGTACGGCGCGCTGCCGACGCCGTCGCGCGGCTGGACGTCCACGCGCAGCCGATGCCCCTTCGCGAGCACGATACAGGTCGGCCAGATCTCGATCTGGCACTCGACCGGCTCGCCGGGCTTCAGCCAGAGCCGCTCGTCGTGCGGGTGAAACGGGCGATAGGGGAGCGACTTCGCGGGATCCAGCTTGCGGTGCGAGGCACGCAGCCACCCCTTCGTGAGCGGCACCGGCTGGCCGTGCTGCCCGACTTCCCACACATCCTTGCCATCGGGGCCGATATTTCGCAGCGTCACGAAGAGGTCCATGTCCTCGGTCGTACTCGACACCCACAGGTTCATCATGAGAGGACCGGTGATCTCGGTGTCATGCGGCATCGGTGCGGTCTGGAACGAGACGCCGAGCCGCACGCCGCCGCCATGGGTGGTCGAGAGCGAGGAGCCCGAGGCGACGCCCGCCGCGGTCACGCCGCTTGCGGGATAGGTTACCTTCGCCTCGGCCGCGGGCTTCTCGCGCACGAGCTCGCCCTCGGTTCCCATTTCTTCGTGGCCCTGCTTGCGGTCGATCCTGAGATAGAGCTTCGTCCACTGCGTGCGCGCGAGCGGCCACTCGTTCTCGAAACGGAAGGAATAGGGCTTGCGGCTGCCGCCGGTGCGGATCTCGAGCTTGACCGGCGGCTCGTCGAGGATCCCGGTGTCGATGCCCTTCAGCCAGTAGTCGAGCCAGCGCAGCTGGTCCATGCGCCCTTCCTCCGAATGGAAGGGATGGAAGTGCGTGCCGGTGTGGACGCGCAGCTTCTTCACCTTCGAGGCGGCGTTCATGTAGCCCTCGGTGTTGCCGCGGAGGTGGAGCGAGAACCCGCCCCAGTTGCCGACGCTGTAGAGCGGCACGGCAATGTTCTCCCAGCGCGCGCTGCACAGGCGCCAGTACTCGGAATCGAGGTCGTTCCTCATCATGTTCCAGATCAGGTCGTTCTGGAACGCGTCCGGGTTGTAGGCGCGCGGGCGCCCGAGCAGATGGTGCGCCGTGTGCGTGAGCCACCAGTTGCCGATGAAGCCGATCGAGAAAATGCCACCGTGATAGGCCTGGTCGCGGTACTGGTCCGCCCGCCCCTCCCACGGCATGATGCACTTCAGCGACGGCGGCTGGAGGTTCGCCACGCGCCACTGCGAGCTCGCGTGGTAGGAGATGCCGAGCGTGCCGATGCTTCCGGAGCACCACGGCAGCTTCGCGATCCATTCGATCGCGTCGTAGAAGTCCACGCTTTCCTGGTAGGAGCTGGGATCCGACCGTCCGGGCGACTTGCCGGTGCCGCGCGAGTCCACCCGCACGCAGGCGTAGCCGCGCGTGCACCACCACAGGGGATTGACCGTTTCCCAGTTCATGTAGGGATTGGTCTTCTCCTCGAGGTCGGCCGGCGGGATCCACAGCTTGTCCTTCTGGTAGACGCTGATGTTGATGATGGCGGGGAAGCGCTCCGCTCCCCCGTCCGGGCGGAAGATATCGGCGTAGAGCAGCGTCCCGTCCCGCAGCGGGATCTTCACGTCCTTCTCCACGATCAGCTTGTAGTCCTTCGGCTGGGATACGCGCGCGGCTTTTTCCGGGGCAGTCATGGTTTCTCCCAATACTCGTCACTCGACCTTGAGGCCGGTGGCCCGCACGAGCTTCCCCCATTTCTGGATCTCGTTGCGCGTGAACGCCGCGAACTGCTCCGGGTTGGAGGTCACGACCTCGAAGCCGGCGTTGAAGAGGCGCTCCTTGACCTCGGGCAGCGCCATCACCTTGACGGCCTCCGCGTAAAGCCGGGCGATGATCTCCTTCGACGTGCCCGCCGGGGCCGACAGCCCGTACCAGGACCCCGCCTCGTAGCCCTTGACTCCCGTTTCGGCGATGGTGGGAAGGTCCGGCATCGAGGGCGAGCGCTTCTCCGTGGTCACCGCGATGGCGCGCAGTTTGCCCGCCCTCACGAAGCCGACCGCGGACGGCATGGTGGCGAAACACAGCGACACCTCGCCGCCGACCAGCGCGATCATCGAAGGCCCGCCGCCCTTGTACGGCACGTGGACCATCTTCGTGCCCGTCAGGCTGCCGAAGAGTTCGCCCGCGAGGTGCGCCATCGAGCCGTTTCCGGACGATGAGTAGGTGAGCTCGCCTGGTCTCGCCCGCGTAAACGCGGTGAACTCCTTGACCGACTTCACCGGCACCGACGGGTGCACCACCAGGACGTGGGGGGTGGTGGCGAGCTGCGTGATCGACGCAAAATCCCGCGCGAGGTCGTAATTGAGCTTGGTGTAGAGGGTTGCGCCGATCGCGTTCGTAACAGTCACGAGCAACAGCGTATAGCCGTCGGGAGGCGATTTCGCCGCCAGCTCGGCGCCGATGTTCGCGCCCGCGCCGCCGCGGTTCTCGGAGACGACCTGCTGCCCGAGCAACTCGCTGAGCTTCGGACCGATCACGCGCG
>JAHZNX010000039.1 GCA_020028375.1 Betaproteobacteria bacterium
GCGATCAACTCCTTCACCGACTTGATCGGCAGCGTTGGATTGACCACCAGGACGTTGAGCGTCTCCGCGTACTGGCAGACATAGTCGTAATCGTTGACGGGGTGAAACAATGCTTTCTTCTGAAGCAGCCTGGCGATGGTGGAAGCGGCCGTCGTCGCGCTGATCAGCGTGTAGCCGTCGGGGTTCGCGTCTTTCGCGATTTCCATGCCGATGATGCCGCCGGCGCCGGCGCGGTTGTCCGTTACGACCTGCTGGCCAATCGTGTTGCCCAGCTCGGCGCCCACGATGCGGCTCAAGGTATCCACCGCGCTGCCGGGCGTATTTGGCACGATCATGCGAATCGGCCGGCTGGGATAACTCTTAACGGTTTCCTGGGCTACGGCGGGTGCGGTGCCGAGCAGCGACGATGCCATGGCGAGCGGAAGCCAGACGCGGGTCTTCATGAGCTCCTCCTATTCTTAGTTTGTGTATGCGCGCAAGGAAGGCGCGAATTCCGGCCTTCATTCTGTCCGGTTTGCCCTGAGAACGCAACCCGCTGCCCGGTCGCGGCAAGGAGAATTGAATTGAGGGGAACCCTGGCCGGATTTCACTGCCTGACTGTTTTCGAATTACAATTCCCGGTCATGCTGCGCAAGATCCTCATCGGCCTGGTCGCGGCGGGCGCCATTGCCGCATGCGCCCTGTCACCATCGGACTACAACGGCGCCGGTGCGCCGCGCGAGGCGGCGATCGAGCCGCTCCGGGCGGAGCGACCCCTGGTTGCGCTCGCGCTGGGCGGCGGCGGCGCGCGCGGCTTCGCCCACATCGGCGTGATCAAGGCGCTGGAGGCGGCGGGCTACGTGCCCGACATCGTGACTGGATCGAGCTCGGGAGCCGTGGTCGCGGCGCTCTATGCGAGCGGCCGGCCGGCGCGCGAGCTTGAGGCGATCGCGCTCGCGCTCGAGCGGGACGAGCTGGTGGACTACACGCTGTTCGGGAACGGCTGGGTGAAAGGGGAGGCGCTGCAGGATTTCGTCAACCGGATGGTGGACGGACGGCCGATCGAGCGCCTCGCACGGCCCTTCGCGGTGATCGCCACCGAGGCGAAGAGCGGCCGCATGGTGGTGTTCAACCAGGGCAATACCGGGGTCGCGGTGCGCGCGTCGGCGAGTGTGCCGAGGGTTTTCGTGCCGCCGGTGATCAACGGCGAGGAATACCTGGACGGAGGGCTGTCGAGCCCGGTGCCGGTGAAGGTCGCGCGCGCCATGGGCGCGGACGTCGTGATCGCGGTAGACGTGTCCTGGTTCGCGCAATCTCGCGTCCGCAACCCGGAGGAGATGGCGCGCTATGAACGGAACGAGCGCTACCTGCGCTACGGCGACGAGCTGGAACTCGCGGACCTCGTCATCGTGCCCCGCACCGTCCGCACGCGCATGCTCGATTTCGATCAGAAGGTGGTAAACATCGCCGCCGGCGAAGCGGCGGGTCGCGAAGCGGTGCCGCAATTGCGCGAAGCTCTCACCCGGGCGGCGGCGTCAAGAGCCTTCGACCGCGGCAAGTAATTTCCGCGTCGCCGTCGCGGCTTCCTGCGCGACCTCCTCGGGCGGGCGCGCCCAGTATTCGGGATTCGGCGCTTCGTAGCTGAGGTACCCCTCGTAGTTCTTTTCCCGGAGCAGCTGAAAGACCTCGCGCCAGCGCACCTTCCCGAGCCCGGGCGGCAGGCGGTCGGTGGGCCGCTTGTCGGCGGAGGGCGGGCCGGCCGGAACGTCGCTGTACTGGAAGGCAAATATCTCCTCCGGCGCGACGTCCTCGAAGCCGCGGCTGCCCCCGCCGCTGCGCTCGAGATGGTAGGCATCGAAGAGCAGGCCGCAGCTCGGGTGGCCGGCAGCCGCGACGATCTCGCGTCCGGCCTCGAGCTTGTTGATCACCGGGTGCTGCGAATTGAATTCGAGCGCGAGGCGCACGCCGTGCGATTTCGCGATCTCGCCGCCGTCCCTGAAGTTCGCGGCGCCCTCCTGCAACGTTCCCGGCGGATTCTGCCCCGGCGCGATCATCACGAGATCGCAGTCGAGCGCCACGGCGTTGGCGCAGGTCTCGTCGAGGACCTTCAGGAGCCGCTTCTTCTCCTCGCCTTTGGCGAAGATCAGACCATACTCGGTGCCGACGCAGGCGACCTTGAGGCCGCTCGCCCGCACCAGGTCGAGGACTTGCGCGTTGCTCATGCCGGCATCGAAGCAGCGCGTGAAATCGATGCGCCGCAGCTCCACCGCGTTCCAGCCGCCCCGCTTCGCCGCGCGCAGAACGCCCGCAAGCGGCGCCGTGTCGAGCGTCCACGTGTGCAGCGCCAGCCGGTCGCGCATCTTCCGCATGGCGGCAATTCTAATGCTTTTCCCGCACACGGCCGGGATGAATGCCGCACGGGGCTCCTTCAACGCACCACCTATAATGGGCGCGAATGGCCGATCTCCATCGCATTGTCATTGTCGGCGGCGGCGCGGGCGGCATCGAGCTCGCGACGCGCCTCGGGGATACGCTCGGGCGCAAAGGCCGGGCGCGCGTGACGCTCGTCGACCGCTCGCGCACCCACCTGTGGAAGCCGCTGCTGCACGAGTTCGCCGCCGGCAGCATGGACCTCGACCACCACGCTCTCGACTACCTCGCGCAGGCGCGCTGGCACCACTTCCGCTTCCAGTTGGGCGAGATGGACGGGCTCGACCGCCGGCGGAAAGTCGTGAAGGTTGCGCGGACGCTCGACGAGGAGGGGCGCGAGCTGATCCCCCGTCGCGAGATTCCCTACGACACGCTGGTCATCGCCGTGGGCAGCCATACCAACGACTTCGGCACGGCGGGCGCCGCCGAACACGCGATCAGCCTCGATAGGCACGATCAAGCTGAGATATTCCACCGGCAGCTCATCAACGCGTGCATCCGCGCGAACTCGCAGGCCGAGCCGCTCAGGCCCGAGCAGCTCAATGTGGCGATCATCGGCGCAGGCGCGACCGGCGTCGAGCTTGCGGCGGAGCTGCACAAGACGACCCGCGAACTGGTCGCCTACGGGTTCGACCGCATCAATCCGGAGAAGGACGTGAAGCTCACCGTCATCGAAGCGGCGTCGCGGATTCTGCCGGTTCTGCCCGAGCGCCTGTCGAAGGCGACGGAGGAGTTGCTGCATGGGCTGAAGGTGCAGGTGCTGACGGGTGAACGCGTGACCCGCGTGACGGCCGACGGCGTCGTGACCGCAAGCGGCAAGAATATACCGGCGGAACTCACGGTCTGGGCGGCCGGCATCAAGGCGCCGGAGTTCCTCAAGGACCTCGATGGGCTGGAAACCAACCGGATCAATCAACTGGTGGTAAAGGAAACGCTGGATGCCACGCGCGACCCGGATGTTTTTGCACTCGGCGATTGCGCGAGTTGCCCATGGCCGGGGCACGACCGCCCCGTGCCGGCGACCGCGCAGGCCGCCCACCAGCAGGCTTCGCATCTCGTTCGGATGTTCCCGCGCCGTCTCACCGGCAAGCCGCTCAAGCCATGGCGATACCGGGACTTCGGTTCACTCATCTCGCTCGGCGAATACTCGACGGTCGGCAGCCTGATGGGAATACTGCTCGGTGGCACCCTATTTGTCGAGGGGCTGTTCGCGCGCCTGATGTACATCTCGCTCTACCGCATGCACGTCTACGCGCTGCACGGTTTTGCCAAGATGCTGTTCGACATGTTGGCGAAGCTCATCACCCGGCGCACGGAGCCGAGAGTCAAGCTGCACTGAACCAATCAGCTCGAGGGATGCGGGCGGGGGGATGAGGCTCCATGCTAAGATGCCCGACCCTTCTTACTGGAGCGTTTTGTGGCAACGATCGAGCTGAACAAGGCCAATTTCGAGGATGTCGTCACCCAGAACGACATGGTCATCGTCGACTTCTGGGCGTCCTGGTGCGGGCGGAGCCGCGACTCGTTAGCCGTAGGCCCGTTTGCGGGAGCGGCGACTTGTAGGCCCGCAGTCGAATAGGTGAATGAGGAAGAGAAGATGGCCACTGTCGAGCTCACCAAGGAAAACTTCGAGGACACCGTCACCCAGAACGACATGGTCATCGTCGACTTCTGGGCGTCCTGGTGCGGGCCGTGCATGAGCTTCGCGCCGGTGTTCGAGGCGGCATCCGAGCAGCACCAGGACATCGTGTTCGGCAAGATCAATGCCGACGACGAGCAGGAACTGGCAGCGGCTTTCAGCATCCGCTCGATCCCGTACGTGATGCTCCTGCGCGAGAAGGTGGTGCTCTTTGCCCAGGCTGGCGCGCTGCCGGCGGAAGGCCTTGAGAGCGTCATCCGCCAGGCGCGCGGGCTCGACATGGCGCAGGTCCGCCGGGAAATTGCGGAGCAGCAGGCGCAGCAACAACAATGATGAACGCGCAAGAATGAACTGACTGCAAGGCTCAGCGGTCGAAATTATTGGTCATTCATCATTCACCAAATCCGTCCGGGCGTTGAGCCGGCATGTTGGAACCCTCCTTGAACCTGAAGCGCATGTGCGGTCTTGCGCTCTCGGGCCTGCTGGTGCTCGGTGGGGTCTCGCAGGCGCAGCAACCCAAGCCGAAGCCCTTGGGGCTGCCGGTCAAGGCCGCTCCGGTCACGATCGGAACGGTCACCCACGATGTCACGGCGGTCGGATCGCTGCTCGCGAATGAGTCCGTGATGATTCGTCCCGAGGTCGCGGGGCGGGTCGCGGCGATTCATTTCAACGAGGGCCAGGCGGTGGCGGCCGGGGCGCGGCTGGTCGCGCTCGACGCGGCCGAAGTCCAGGCCCAACTCGATGCAAGCCGCGCGGACGCGCGGCTGACGGAGCAGCGCGCCGAGCGCGCGGCCGAGCTTTTCAAGAAGAACTTCATCAGCCAGCAGGCGCTCGAGGATGCGCGCGAGGCGCACAAGAAGGCGACCGCGCAGCGCCAGGAAAACGAGGCACGCGCGGCCAAGACCGAGATCAGCGCGCCGTTCGCCGGCATCGTCGGCCTGCGCCAGGTGAGCGCCGGTGCCTACCTCAAGGCGGGCGAGGACATCGTGCGGCTCGATAAAATCGACGTGATGAAGCTCGATTTCCGCGTGCCCGAGGTCTACCTCGGCAAGATCCGCCGCGACCAGCCGGTCGCGGTGCGGGTGGATGCGTTTCCCGGCGAGCGGTTCCCCGGACGGGTGTACGCGATCGAGACCGCCGTGGACGAGAGAACGCGCACGGTCCTGCTGCGCGGACGCGTGGAAAACAAGGGCTTGAAGCTGCGCCCCGGGATGTTTGCGCGTGTCGTGCTCGAGCTCGGGTCCAACGACAAGGCGGCGCTGATTCCGGAGCAGGCGATCGTGCCGCGCGGCGACCGGAATTTCGTGTTCCGCGTGGTTGATGGCAGAGCGGCGCTCACCGAAGTCGCGCTCGGTGCCCGCAGCCCCGGGCAGGTCGAGATCGTGAAGGGCCTCAAGCCCGGCGAGCTGGTGGTGACCGACGGCCAGATCAAGCTGCAGGACGGTACCCCCGTCATGGTGCTGCCGGACAAGCCGCCGCCGACGGCATCACCGTCGGCACACAAGGGATCTTGATTTTCCCTCATCCCTCAGATGTTCCTGCCTGAGCTTTCGATCAAGCGCCCCGTCCTCGCGACGGTGATGAGCCTCGTCATCATCCTGCTCGGCGTGATGTCGTTCCTGCGCTTGTCGGTGCGCGAGTACCCGAAGATCGACACGCCGGTCGCGTCGGTGCGCACCGTCTACACCGGCGCCAGCGCGCAGGTGATCGAGTCGCAGGTCACGCAGCCGCTGGAGGATTCGCTCTCCGGGATCGAGGGCGTCCGCACCATCAAGTCGGTCTCGCGCGAGGAAGTGTCGCAGATCACAGTCGAGTTCGTGCCCGAGCGCAACGTGGATGCCGCGGCGAACGACGTGCGCGACCGCGTGGCGCGCGTCCGCGGATTGCTGCCCGACGAGGTGGACGAGCCGGTCGTGTCCAAGATCGAGGCCGACGCGCAGGCCATCATGTGGCTCGCGTTCACCAGCGACCGGCACGACGCCCTCTTCATCACCGACTACGCCGACCGCTACGTCGCGGATTCGTTGAAGGCGTTGCCCGGGGTGGCGAGCGTCATCATCGGCGGCGCGCGCAAATACGCCATGCGCATCTGGCTGGACCGCGACCGGCTCGCGGGCTTCGGGTTGACGCCGCTCGACGTCGAGAACGCCCTGCGGCGCCAGAACATCGAGGTGCCATCGGGGCGCATCGAAAGCCGCAAGCGCGAATTCACGGTGCTGACCGAGACCGATCTCAGGACGCCCGCGCAGTTCAACAACATGATCATCACCGAGGCGCGCGGCTACCCGGTGCGGCTGAAGGACATCGGGCGCGCCGAGCTGGGCGCACAGGACGAGCGCAGCGTCGTGCGCGTGAACGGCAATCCGGCGATGGGCCTGGGGATCGTCAAGCAGTCGACGGCCAACACGCTGGCGGTGGCGCAGGCGGTGAAGGAGCAGTTGCCCCGCATCCAGGCGTCGCTGCCCGAGGGCATGAAGTCCTTCATCGCCTTCGACTCGTCGCTCTTCATCGAGGCCTCGATCAAGGCGGTCTATCGAGCCATCTTCGACGCGATGCTGCTGGTGACGCTGGTGATCTTTCTCTTCCTGCGCTCGTTCCGCTCGACCCTGATCCCGTTCGTCACGATCCCGGTGTCCCTGATCGGCGCCTGCTTCTTTCTCTGGATTTTCGGCTTCACGATCAACATCCTGACGCTGCTCGGCATCGTGCTGGCGATCGGCCTGGTGGTGGACGACGCGATCGTGGTGCTGGAAAACATCCACCGCCACATCGAGGAGGGCATGGCGCCGTTCCAGGCCGCGCTCCGGGGCAGCCGCGAGATCGCCTTCGCCGTGGTGGCGATGACGATCACGCTCGCCGCGGTGTTCGTGCCGCTCGTATTCTCGACCGGCAATACCGGCAAGCTCTTCACGGAGTTCGCGCTTACCGTCGCGATGGCGGTGCTGGTGTCGGGATTCGTTTCGCTGACGCTGACACCGATGATGTGCTCGCGGCTCCTCAGGCACCACGCGCGGCACGGCGCGATCTACAACGCGACCGAGCGCTTTTTCAACGCCATGAATGCCGGCTACCGGCGCTCGCTCGCCCGGGCCCTCGGCCACCGCAAGACCGTGATCGGCGGGTATGCGGTGATCCTCGCGGCTATGATCGGCCTGGGCGCGTCGCTCAAGTCGGAGCTCGCGCCGCTCGAGGACCGCGGCTTCATTCTTGGCGTGATGCTCGCGCCGGAAGGCTCGACCCTGGAATACACCGACGGCTACGCCCGCATCTGGGAGGAGATCTACCAGGGGGTGCCGGAGATCACGAGTTACTTCGTGGTGGTGGCGCCGGGCCTGGAGCGCCCGAACCCGGTCAACTTCGGGCTGTCCTTCGTGCGGCTGAAGCCGTGGGGCGAGCGCGGCCGCAGCCAGATCGAGATTTCACGGGAGGTCGGGCCGAAGATGTTCGCGATGATGCCGGGCGTGCTCGCGTTTCCCAACAACCCGCCCTCGCTCGGCCAGAGTTTCCGCAGCCAGCCGGTGCAGTTCGTGATCCAGGGCACGTCGTATGAGGATCTGGAGAAGATGGTCGAAAGGATCCTCGCGCGAGCGCGCAAGAATCCGAAGCTCTCCAACCTCGACTCCGATCTCAAGCTCAACAAGCCGCAGCTGGCGGTCGAGGTGGACCGCGAGAAAGTCGCCGCCGTCGGCGCGGAGGTGGACGCCATCGGGCGCACGCTCGAAACGCTGCTCGGCGGGCGGCAGGTCACTCGCTTCAAACGCGAGGGCAAGCAATACGACGTGATCGTGCGGCTGGAGGACAGGGACCGCGTGCAGCCGACCGACCTCACCTCGATCTACGTGCGCGCGCAGGACGGCCAGCTGGTCCAGCTCTCCAACCTGGTGCAGTTGAGGGAGACGGTCGCGCCCAAGGAGCTGAACCACTTCAACCGGCAGCGGGCGGCGATCATCACCGCGAGCCTCGCGCCGGACTACACTCTGGGCGAGGCGCTCGATTTCCTAGAGCAGGCGGCGCGCGAGGAACTGGGGCAATCCGCGCAGACCACGCTCGACGGTGAATCTCGCGAATACCGCGAATCCGGGGCGCAGCTCTATCTCATCTTCGTGCTGGCGCTCGCCTTCATCTATCTCGTGCTGTCCGCGCAGTTCGAGAGCTTCGTCTCGCCGTTCGTGATCATGCTCACGGTGCCGCTTGCGATGACCGGCGCGCTGGCGGCCTTGCTGCTGCTCGCCGTCACGTTTGGCGCCGGCGGCACGTTGAACGTTTACAGCAAGGTCGGCCTCATCATGCTGGTCGGGCTCATCACCAAGCACGGCATCCTGATCGTCGAATTCGCCAACCAGCTCCGCGAGCGCGGCAAGGAGACGATGGAAGCAGTCTCCGAAGCGGCCGCGCTGCGCCTGCGCCCGATCCTGATGACCACTGGCGCCATGGTGCTGGGCGCCGTGCCGCTGGCGGCCGCCTTCGGCGCCGGGGCGGAGGCGCGCCGGCCGATCGGCTGGGTCATCGTTGGCGGGCTGCTGTTCGGCACGCTGCTCACGCTCTACGTGATCCCCGTCGCCTACACTCTGCTCGTCGGCAAGCGCCGCGCCGCGCCGGATGAAGCAGCCGGCGGCGCGCCCCTGCACACGCCGGCCGGCAAAGCTTGATACGCGCCCCGGGCGTCCCCATGTTGTCGGGATGCTGGACGAATCCGGGCGCGATGCCAATTCCTTGCAGCGAGAAGGGCCTTCAGGCGAGGCGGCGTTGCTCGACGCGTACTCGCAGTCGATCACACGTGTCGCGGAAACGGTCGGTCCCGCTGTGGTGCGGCTCGACGTCAAGCGCCGCGTGCGCGGGCGGGGTGACGGCGGCAGCGGTTCCGGCTTCATTTTCACGCCCGATGGCCTGATCGTCACCAACAGCCACGTCGTGACCGGCACGATGGCGATCGAGGTGACGCTCAACGACGGGCAGAACTTCCAGGCGCATCTCGTCGGCGACGATCCCGACACCGATCTTGCCGTCATTCGTGTCGCGGGCCACAAGCTGCCCTCGGCAGCGTTCGGCGAATCCCGCGGTCTCCGGGTCGGGCAGCTTGCGGTAGCCATCGGCAACCCGTACGGCTTTCAGTGCACGGTGACCGCCGGCGTCGTGTCCGCGCTGGGCCGCTCGTTGCGGTCGCAGAACGGCCGCCTGATGGACGACGTGATTCAGACCGATGCAGCGCTCAACCCCGGCAATTCCGGCGGACCGCTCGTGAATTCGCGTGGGGAAGTGGTGGGCGTGAACACGGCGATGATCCTGCCGGCGCAGGGCATCTGCTTCGCCACCGCGATCGACACCGCGAAGGTGACCATCGCACAACTCCTCAGACACGGGCGTGTGCGGCGCGCGCGGCTCGGGCTCGCCGGGCAGAACATCGTGTTGCCGCGCCGCATGGTGCGGACCTACGGCCTCGAGCGCGATAGCGCGGTCCAGGTCGCGTCCATCGAGCGCGGCGGCCCCGCCAGCCGCGCCGGGTTCGAGCAGGGCGACATCATTGTCGAATTCGCCGGGCAGCCGGTCGCCGGCTTCGACGACCTGCACCGCCTGCTGACCGAGGAGAAGCTCGGTGCGAGCGTGCCGGTCGCGGTGCTGCGCCGGGGCCGCCGGCTGACGCTCCAGACCGCTCCTGAAGAAGCCCGCTAGTCAGGATCAACATTTGTCTGTAATTTGTCCTCATCCTATGGAGGGCGTCATGAAGAAGGTCATCAGCATCCACCGCGGCCCGCCGGCCCATTGGGTCGGTGACGGCTTCCACGTGCGCAGCCTGTTCTCGTACGACGGGCAGGCGCGGAGCGTGAGCCCGTTCCTGCTGCTCGACTACGGGGCGCCCGAGGAATTCGCGCCATCCGAGCAGCGTCGCGGAGTGGGCGAGCACCCGCACCGCGGATTCGAGACCGTGACCATCGCTTACCAGGGCGGGGTGGAGCACAGCGACTCCGCCGGCAACCACGGGACGATAGGGCCGGGCGATGTGCAGTGGATGACGGCGGCATCGGGCATCGTTCACGAGGAATGGCACGAGCGCGAGTTCACCCGGCGCGGCGGCACGATGGAAATGGCGCAACTCTGGGTCAACCTGCCCGCGAAGCACAAGATGGCCGCTCCCGCCTACCAGGACATCCGCAGCGCGCAGATTCCCGTCGTGGACGTTGGCACCGGGTCGAGCGTGCGCGTCATCGCCGGAGAGTTCCGCGGAGCAAAGGGCCCCGCGCGCACTTTCACGCCGATCAACGTGTGGGACGCCCGGCTCAAGGCCGGCGGGCGCGTCGAGCTCGATCTTCCGGACGGCCATACCGCGCTGCTCGCTGTGCTGAGGGGCAAGGTGTCGATCAACGGCGACGAGTCCGCCGGCCCGGCCGAGCTCGCGATCCTCGAGCGCGCAGGGACGCGGGCCGTCCTCGAGGCGGGTGAGGACGCGACCGTGCTCGTGCTGAACGGCGAGCCGATCGACGAGCCGGTGGTCGGCTACGGACCCTTCGTCATGAACACGCCTGATGAAATCCGCCAGGCGTTCAGCGATTTTCACAGCGGCAGGCTGGGACAGGCGCGCGCCTGAGCGCGGGCCCGGCTCGACTCGACAAGGAGGCAACGTGCTTACGGTGAGAAAAGCGGAAGAGCGCGGTCACGCCAACCACGGCTGGCTCGATTCATATCACAGCTTCTCGTTCGCCGATTACCAGGACCCGCGGCACATGGGGTACGGGCCGCTGCGCGTCATCAACGAGGACCGCGTGCAGCCGGGCTCGGGATTCGGCACGCACGGCCATCGCGACATGGAGATCATCACCTACGTGCTCGAGGGCGCGCTGGGCCACGAGGATTCGATCGGCAACGGTTCCACGATCGTGCCGGGAGACGTGCAGCGGATGAGCGCGGGGACCGGAGTGCGGCACTCCGAGTACAACCACAGCAAGTCCGGGGTGACGCATTTTCTCCAGATCTGGATCGAGCCGAAGTTCACCGGCATCAAGCCGTCCTACGAGCAGAAGCACTTTGCCGCGCCGGAGAAGCGCGGGCGACTGCGCCTCATCGCCTCTCCCGACGGACGCGACGGCTCGGTGAGCATGAACCAGCACGCGTTCCTGTACGCGGGCCTGTTCGACGGGGCGGAGCGCGCGGACCTGCCGCTCGCGGCCGGGCGCAGAGGCTACGTGCACGTCGCGCGCGGCGCCATCGACGTGAACGGCCGGAAGCTCCGCGCGGGCGACGCGCTGAAGCTCGACGGCGGGACGGCGTTCGAGCTGAAGGACGGGCGCGAAGCCGAGGTGCTGCTGTTCGACCTTCCATGAAAACCGCGCGCCTGCCTGCGGTTTTCGTATCGCACGGTTCGCCGACGCTGCCGCTCGAGAAAAGTGCGGCAACCGATTTCCTGCGCCAGCTCGGACCTTTGCTCGGGCGTCCCGAGGCGATCCTGGTGGTTTCAGCGCACTGGGATACCGCGCAGCCGGCCGTGAGCGCGGCCGAGCATCCGGAAACGATTTACGACTTCTACGGTTTTCCTCCCGAGCTCTACCGGCTGCGCTACCCCGCTCCGGGCGCGCCCGGGCTGGCAAAGCGCGCCGCCGGGCTGCTCGCGAATGCCGGCATGCAGCCGCAGGTCGACCCGCAGCGCGGCCTCGACCATGGCGCCTGGACTTCGCTCATGCTGATGTACCCGCAAGCGGATATCCCGGTGACGCAGCTCTCGATCCAGTCGCGGCTCGGCCCGGCGCATCACGTTCGTCTCGGCGAGGCGCTGCG
>JAHZNX010000235.1 GCA_020028375.1 Betaproteobacteria bacterium
CACCGAGCGCCACGAGGGCCTGGTGGCCGCGGTCGCGTTCGAGTCGCTGGTGAAGCTGCTCGCGTTCATGGCCGTGGGGTTCTTCGTCACGTTCTGGCTCTACGACGGCTTCGGCGACATCTTCAGCCGCGCCGCGCAGGTCCCCGAGCTCGGCGCGCTGCTCACGTTCGGGGGGGCGGCCGGCAACTACACGACCTGGGCCTCGCTCACCTTCCTCTCCATGGCCGCCATCATGTTCCTGCCGCGCCAGTGGCAGGTCACCGTCGTGGAAAACGTGGACGAGCGCCACCTCACCAAGGCGATCTGGCTGTTCCCGCTCTATCTCCTGGCGATCAACATCTTCGTGCTGCCAATCGCGCTCGGCGGGCTCATGCACTTCCCGAGCGGCACCGTGGACGCCGACACTTTCGTGCTCACGCTGCCGATCGCGGAGGACGCGCCGTGGCTCGCGCTCTTCGCGTTCATCGGCGGGCTTTCCGCCGCGACCGGGATGGTGATCGTCGAGACCATCGCGCTCTCGACCATGGTATGCAACGACCTGGTGATGCCGGTGCTGCTGCGCATGAAGGGGTTGCGGCTCACCGCGCGGCGCGACCTGTCGGGGCTGCTCCTCGGCATCCGCCGCGGCGCGATCGTGCTGATCCTGGTGCTGGGCTATCTGTATTTCTACCTCGCGGGCGAGGCCTACGCGCTGGTGTCGATCGGACTGATCTCGTTCTCGGCGGTGGCGCAGTTCGCCCCCGCGATCATCGGCGGCATTTTCTGGAAGGGCGGCACCCGCGCCGGCGCGATATGCGGCCTCGCGGCGGGATTCCTGGTCTGGCTTTACACGCTGCTGCTGCCCTCCTTCGCGAAATCGGGCTGGCTTCCCATCAGCTTTCTCTCGCAGGGCCTGTTCGGCTTCGATCTCCTGAAGCCCCAGCAGCTGTTCGGGCTCTCCGGGCTCGACGACATCGCGCATTGCCTGTTCTGGAGCATGCTCGCCAATATCGGCTGCTACGTCGCCGTTTCGCTCGCCAAGCGGCCAAGCGCCGCCGAGCACGGCCAGGCGACGGTGTTCGTCGACGCCCTCCGGCAATCCGGAGCGACCGCCGGGCCGCGCCTGTGGCGCGGAAGCGCTTCGGTGAACGATCTCCTCGCGCTGCTCGGCCGTTTCCTGGGCCCGGAGCGGGCGCAGGAAGCCTTCGAATCCTACGCGCGCGCGCGCGGCGCGAGCTCGATCGAGTCTCTCGCCGCCGACGCGAGCCTGGTGCACCACGCTGAATCGCTCCTCGCGGGGGCGATCGGCAGCGCCTCCGCGCGCGTAATGGTGTCCTCGGTGGTGGAGGAAGAGCCATTGGGGATCGACGAGGTGATGAACATCATCGACGAAGCATCGCAAGTGCTCGCCTACAGCCGCCAGCTCGAGCAGAAGTCGCGGGAGCTCGAGGCCGCGACCCTGGAGCTGCGCGGCGCCAACCAGCGGCTGCAGGAGCTCGACCGCCTGAAAGACGATTTCATCTCGACCGTCACGCACGAGCTGCGCACGCCCCTCACCTCGATCCGCGCGTTCTCCGAGATCCTCAAGGACAATCCCCGGCTCGACGAGGCACAGCGCGCCAAGTTCCTCGGCATCGTCATCAAGGAGTCCGAGCGCCTGACGCGCCTCATCAACCAGGTGCTCGACCTGTCCAAGATCGAATCCGGCGCCGCCGAGTGGCACTCCACCGAGATCGACATGCGCGAGGTGGTCGACGACTCGGTCGCCGCGGTCAGCCAGATGTTCAAGGAAAACGGCGTCCAGCTCGACATCAACGTGCCCGACGAGCTGCCGTCCATCGTGGCGGACCGCGACCGCCTGATGCAGGTGATGCTGAACCTGCTGTCGAACGCGGCGAAGTTCTGCAAGCGCCCGGGCGGCAAGGTCGGCGTTGCCCTCGCGCGCCAGGACGGCTACCTGCGCGTGGACGTCACCGACAACGGTATGGGCGTCGCCGAGTCCGACAAGGAAGTGATCTTCGAAAAGTTCCGCCAGGTCGGGGATACGCTGACCGACCGGCCCCAGGGCACGGGGCTGGGGCTCCCGATCTGCCGGCAGATCGTCGGTCATTTCGGCGGCCGGCTGTGGGTACAGAGCCGGCCCGGGGAAGGCGCCACGTTCAGCTTCACGCTGCCATTCGACCGGGCGCTGCCGCAGACGCGCGCCGCCGCCTGACGGACTTCACATGAAGAAACGCGTGCTGATCGCCGAGGACGAGCCGAACATCGTGACCTCGCTCGAGTTCCTGATGAGCGAGGTCGGCCACGAGTTCCGTACCGCGCTCAACGGCGAGGACGCCCTGCGGCTGGCGGCTGAATTCCGTCCCGACCTGATGCTGCTCGATGTCATGCTGCCGCTGAAGAGCGGCTTCGACGTTTGCCGGAGCGTGCGCGGCGACAAGACTCTCAAGAAGATCAAGATCGTCATGCTCACCGCCAAGGGTCGCGAAACCGAGGTCGCCAAGGGCCTCGCGCTCGGCGCCGACGCCTACATCACCAAGCCCTTCGCCACGCGCGAGCTGCTCGACACGGTGAAGCGACTGCTCGGCGACTGAGCGAGAGGCGATCGCGGTGTCACGGCTCCGGTTCCTCGCGGTCTGGGTTTCGTCCTTCGCGTTGCTCGCCGCCGCCGCCGCCGGCGCGCTCTACGCCGTTTACGCCGTGCTCGCCCCGGAGGAACGGCAGGTTTTCTCCCGGCTGCTCGCGTCGGGGTCGGACATCCTGTTCATTTTCGGCGTGGCCCTGTTCGCCGCCGGCGGATTTCTGGCAGACGGGCTTTCGCGGGCCTGGCTCGCCCCGGTGCGCAGGCTCGCCGAATCCACCCGGCTCGTTGCCGGCGGCAACCCGGCGCACCGCGCGGAGCTGCGGGGGCCCGCGGAGGTCCGCGAGCTCGCGGCTGCCGTCAACGCGCTCGCCGGACGGCACGAAGCCCTGCTCGGAACCGTGGAGGAGCGAATCCACCAGGCGCACGCCGATCTCGACGCCGAAAAGAGCCGGCTCGCCGCCCTGATGTCGGAGCTCGCGAGCAGCGTCGTCGTCTGCACCGCCGATGGCCGCATCCTGCTCTACAACGAGCACGCGCGGCGGCTGTTTTCCGGTTCCGGAGCACCGGGATACATCGGGCTCGGACGCTCGGTGTTCTCGCTCCTCGACCGGCCACTCGTCGTGCACGCCCTCGATCAGCTCCGCGACCGCCTGGCGCAGGGCGAGACGAGCCCGGTGTCGGTCTTCCTCGCCTCTCCCGGCCCGTCGCTGCTGCTGCGCGCCCGCATGGTGCCCGTCATGGGGACCGCGACCGAGCCGGCTCACCCCCACGATCCGAGCGGTTTCGTCCTGCTGATGGACGACGTGGGCGAGGATGTGGCTTCGCTCGAGCAGCGCGACCGCTTGATCGAGCAATTGATCGAAAGCACCCGGGTTTCGCTCGCCAGCATTCGCGCGGCGGCGGAGAACCTCGAGAACTTTCCGCAGATGAGCCGCGAGCGCCAGGCCCAGTTCACGGCGATCATCGGCGCGGAGGCGCAGCGCCTGACCGGCGAGCTCGACCAGGCGACGCGCGGCCACACCGATCTGGCCCGCAGCCACTGGTCGCCCGAGCAGATGCGGGTCGCCGATCTCGTGGCGGTTGCCCGGCGGCGCGTCGAGGCCCAGCTGGGACTCGCCACCGCGAGCGGGGACATCGACGAATCGCTCTGGGTCAGTGTCGACAGCTACTCGATGGCGCAGGCGCTCTGCTACCTGGTGCGCCGCATCCACGACGAGCTGGGCGGGCGCGATGTGCGCTTCGACGTCGCCGCGAGCGGCCGCCACGCCCGCATCGGCCTCCAGTGGGCAGGAACCCGGCCGGCAGCGGCGTACTCCACGGCGTGGGAGACCGAGCCGCTCGGTTCCCGCGGCGAAGCGAGTCCGCTGACGTTGCGCGACGTGCTGGACCGCCATCGCGCCGAAGCCTGGTACGA
>JAHZNX010000040.1 GCA_020028375.1 Betaproteobacteria bacterium
ACCAGGAACACCACGCGCTCCTTCAACAGGCGCGAATAGATGTCGTAGGCGCGCTCTCCGCGCCCGCTCTGCTCGATCACCATCGGGATCAGGCCCAGACCTCTCGGCTCGCTGGTGTGTGCTGTCATCATGTTCTCCCCATCAAATCGTCAAAATCGAGCGTCCTGTCCGTCACTTTGGCGACGCCGAGCGCCCATGCCACGACATTGTCCTCCAGCGCCGCGGATTCGATATCGCGCAGCCGCTCCGGCGCGGCGTAGAACCACTTCACCACTTCCTCAGGGCGCTCATAGCTCTCGGCCTGCTCCTCGACCATCTTCCGCACCTGCTCGGGCTTGGGGTGGAGAAGGTGCATCTTCACCAGCTCGCCGAGGATTATCCCGAGCGTTACGCGGCGCGTGGCCTGCTGCTCGAAGAGGTCGGCCGGCAGCGGTGTCTCCTGGGTCGCCTTGACTCCGCGCATCGCGAGCTCCTGCCGCGCGCCCGCCTGCAAACGCTCGATCTCGATTTGCACCAGCGAGCGCGGCGCCTCGATGCGCGTGGCATCGAGGAGCGCCTGCATCACCTGGTCGCGCTGGCGACTCCTGAGCTTGCCCTTCACCTCGCGCTCGAGGTTGGCCTTGATCTCGGCACGCATCTTTCCGAGGTCCCCGTCAGCGATGCCCAGGCTCTTCGCCAAGGCGGCGTCGATCTCGGGGAGGCGCGGCGCCGCGACGCGGCTCACGGTGACTTCGAAGCGCGCGGTCTTGCCCGCCACTTCCCGGCCGTGGTAATCGCCCGGGAAACGCACGTCGAAGGACTTCGTTTCGCCCGGCTTCATCCCGGTGATGGCGGCTTCGAAATCTGGCAGCAACCGACCTTCCCCCAGCACCGCCTGCTGCCCGCTCCCGCTCGAGCCCGGGAAGTCCGCGCCATCGAGCGTGCCGCGGAAATCGATCGTGACGCGGTCACCCATCTGCGCCGCGCGCTCGACCTCCTCATAGCGCGCGCGCTGCTTGCGCATGATCTCTATTGTCTTGTCGAGCTCGGCGTCGCCGACCTCCAGCGTCGGGCGCTCGATGGTCGCTCCCGAGATGTCCCCGACCCTCACTTCGGGGTAGATCTCGAACGTGGCGCTGTAGCGGAATTCCCCCGCGCCATCGGTCTGGGGCGTCAGCTCGAACCTCGGATAGCCCGCGACCCTCAGGTTCTGCTGGCGCACCGCCTCGCCGAAGCTGCGCTGCATCGCGTCCCCCACCACTTCCTGCCGCACTTGCGGGCCGTAATGCTGCTCGACCACCTTTATCGGCACCTTGCCGGGCCGGAAGCCGTGCATCTTGACCGTGCGCGACAGCCGCTTCAACCGGGTCTCGACCTCGTGGTCGATATCCGTCGCGGGCAGCGACACGCTCAATTTCCGCTCGAGCGCGCTCAATGTTTCCAAGTTTGCCTGCATCTCCGTTGCGTGAACGACCCGTTCGACCGCCTGCCCCGGGGCGGCCCGCCGCAAAGCGGCATCAGGAAGAGCGGAACGGGCGCCCTTCCGCCAGCTCGCACCACGCGCTACCCCCCGTGGTGCGAAAGGAGGGACTCGAACCCCCACGCCTTGCGGCGCCAGAACCTAAATCTGGTGCGTCTACCAATTCCGCCACTTTCGCGACTTTCCCATTGTAATATAATCACGTGCGCGCCGAAAGCTTGCAAGTTGTCTTAACGTTGACGCGCAATAATATGATCCATAAAGGATATTGCGCGGCAACATATGGGGTTCGGCCACTATGAAAACTTCCCCGTCGCGTCGCTGCTTCTGCCCTCCCGATTTCGGCATCCCATCGCACTGATTTATCGCTTTGCGCGGGAGGCCGACGATCTCGCAGACGAGGGCGACCTTCCCGCGCCTGCCCGGCTCGAGCAGCTGGAGCGGTTCCACGAGCAACTGCGCAGGATCGGGCGCGGCGCCGCTCCCGACATTCCCTGGTTCGCGGCCCTCGCTGCGGTGATCCGCGAGCACGACCTACCGTTGCCGGCATTTGCCGAGCTGTTGTCGGCCTTTGCGCAGGACGTCACCCGGAAGCGCTACGCCGACTTCGCCGAGGTGCTCGATTACTGCAGGCGCTCGGCAAATCCCGTGGGGCGGCTGCTGCTGCATCTGTTCCGGAGCACGAGCGACCGGAACTTCGAATGGTCGGATTCGATCTGCTCCGCGCTGCAGCTCGTGAACTTCTGGCAGGACGTGCCGATCGACTACGCGAAGGGCCGCATCTACCTGCCACAGGACGAAATGAGGCGCTGCGGCGTGACCGAGCAGCACATCGCCGGGCGGCTGTGCGACAACGCCTGGCGCACCCTCATCCAGTCCCAGATCGATCGCGCGCGCGGTATGCTGGAGGCGGGCGCGCCGCTGGGGCGCGTGCTCCCCGGCCGCATCGGCCTCGAAATCCGCGCGACCGTCCAGGGTGGGCTACGCATTCTTGAGAAACTCGAGCGCGCCGGCTGCGACATGTTTCGCCACCGCCCGGTCCTGAAATGGCATGACTGGCCGGTGATAGTGGCGCGCGCGCTTTGACAATGGACCCCCACGAGTATTGCCAGACCAAAGCCGCCCAAAGCGGCTCGAGCTTCTATTACAGCTTCCTGTTCCTGCCGGAAGATCGGCGCCGCGCGATCACGGCGCTCTACGCGTTTTGCCGCGAGGTGGACGACGTTGTGGACGACTGCACCGATCCCGCGACCGCGCGCGCAACGCTCGCCTGGTGGCGGCAGGAGCTGGCGGCGGCGTTTCATGGCACGCCGCAGCACCCGGTTGCGCGCGCCCTCGCTGAAATCGCGCCGCGCTTCAACCTGGCGGAGGCGCGCCTCGCCGAAATCATCGAGGGCATGCAGATGGATCTCGATCTAAACCGTTACCCCAGCTTCGAGACATTGCGCCAGTATTGCCATCGCGTGGCGGGGGTCGTGGGCCAGCTGTCCGCGGAGATCTTCGGTTATCAGGACCGGGGCACGCTGGACTACGCGGCCGATCTCGGCCTGGCGTTCCAGCTCACCAATATCATCCGCGACGTGGGCGAGGACGCGCGCCGCAACCGCATCTACCTGCCGCTCGACGAGATCGAGCGCCACGGCGTCAGCGCCGCGGACATCACCGCGTCGCGCGAGACCGACGAATTCCGCCGCCTGATCGAATTCCAGATCGAGCGCGCCCAGGGCCATTACCGCGAGGCTTTCGCCAAGCTGCCGGCCGTCGACCGCCGCGCCCAGCGCGCAGGCATCGTCATGGCGGCGATCTACCGGACGCTGCTGGACGAAATCCGGCGCGACGGCTGCCACGTGCTGACCCGGCGCGTCTCGCTTACGCCGATCCGGAAGCTGTGGATAGCCTGGCGGACCTGGGTCAAGGGCTGAGAACCGTGAGTCGTGGATCCATAATCCACGTCATTGGTTGGCCCTGGCGATGGAGCATATAATTGCGGCAGGACCTGCGGGAGCAGTGATATGCAAACGAGAATCCCATGCGTGATCATGCGCGGCGGCACATCGCGCGGCCCGTTCTTCCACGCGACCGACCTGCCGGCGGACACGCTCACGCGCGACGCGGTGCTGCTCGCGGTCATGGGCTCGCCGCACCAGATCCAGATTGACGGCATTGGCGGCTCGCACTCGGTGACGAGCAAGGTGGCGATTATCAGCAAGTCGAAGCATCCTGGCGCCGACGTCGATTACCTGTTCGCGCAGGTACAGATCAACGAAAGCATCGTTGACACCAAGCCCAACTGCGGCAATATGCTGGTGGCCGTGGGTCCGTTCGCGATCGAAACCGGCCTGGTGCCGGCAAGGAACGGCGAGACGACGGTGCGCATCTTCAACGTCAACACGCAATCGCTGATCGACGCGATCATACAGACGCCCGGCGGCGAGGTGAGCTATGAAGGCAATGCCTCGATCGACGGCGTTCCGGGCACCGCGGCGCCGGTCAAGCTCAATTTCAGGAGCGCGATCGGATCGGTGACCAAGAAGATGCTGCCCACCGGCAAGCCGTCAGACGTCATCGATGGCGTGGAAGTGAGCTGCGTGGACATCGCGATGCCCGTAGTCCTGATGCGCGCGGAGGCGTTCGGCAAGACCGGCCACGAGACCGCCGTCGAGCTCGATGCCGACCGGGAACTGGTGAAGCGCATGGAGGCGATCCGCGTCAAGGCCGGCGCGCTGATGGGCATGGGCGATGTCGCGAAGTCGGTTGTGCCGAAAATGGCACTGCTGTCGAAGCCGCGCAAGGGTGGTGTCATCGCTTCGCGCTTCTTCGTGCCCGAGACCTGCCACAAGGCGCACCCGGTAACCGGAACGGTGTGCATCGCCTCGGCCTGCGCCATACCCGGAACGGTGGCCTCCCGGATCTCTCCACTGCCGCCGGCGCCCCAGGGGATGATCAGGATCGAGCACCCCCAGGGCATGATTATTATCGACCTCGACGTCGATTTTACGAATCAGCAGCAGGCGCTGCGCCGCGCGGCGCTGGTGCGCACCGCGCGACGGATATTCGAAGGCCACGTCTGCGTGCCCGAGAAGATCTGGACAGGCAAGCGCGCCGCGCAGCTCGCCACCGCGGGCGCAATTTGAGTCTCGGCAAAATGGCTGAAACGCCATTTGCCGGTGTCCATTTCCCCTCGCCGCTCGGGAGAGGTGCGCCGAAACGTGGAGCAGGGGCCCCGGTTTCCGGGGATGCGACCGTGAAGGCGCATGTAAGCACGCGGGCCAGCGCGGCGCCGCATCCCGCTCCGGGGTCGCATCCAAGCACAATACGCTTGGAACCTGCTCCGCCCTCCGCGGGCGCAAGGGGTGAGGGGTCGCGCCGCGCATTTCCCTCATGAACGTTGCCGTCATCGGCGGAGGCTACGCCGGCATGGCGGCGGCCGTGACGCTCGCCGAACGCGGAGTGCCGGTCACGGTATTCGAGGCGGCAAAAACGCTCGGGGGCCGCGCGCGCCGGGTCGAGCACCGCGATCTCGCGCTCGATAACGGCCTGCACATCCTGCTCGGCGCCTACTCGGAGACGCTGCGCTTGATGCGGCTCGTCGGCGCTGATGCCGAGCGGTTTCTCCTGCGAATTCCGCTGACATGGCGCATCCACAACCGCTTCTCGCTGAGGGCGGTCGGCCTGCCGGCACCCCTCCATCTTCTCGCCGGACTGTTGGCCGCGCGCGGGGCGCCTCTCACCGAGCGGCTCTCCGCGGCCCGTTTCCTGCTGCGGATGCGGCGTCAGGGCTACCGCCTTCAGCGTGACACGACGGTCATCTCGCTTCTCGAAGAGCAGGGTCAGGGCGGCTCCCTCATGGGCCTGTTCTGGTTCCCGCTGTGCGTCTCCGCGCTCAACACCCCTCCCGAGTCCGCTTCCGCGCAGGTATTCCTCAATGTGCTTCGCGACGGTCTCGGCGGCAGCCGCGCGGCAAGCGACCTGCTGCTGCCGCGGGTCGACCTCTCGCGGCTCTTCCCCGACCCCGCTGCGGACTACGTGCGCGCGAAGGGCGGTGCCGTGCTGACTGGGCACCGCGTCACGGCGATAGACGAGAGCAACTCCGGGTTTACCGTGCGCTGCGACGGTCGCGAGCGTGAGTTCAGTCACGTCGTATGCGCCCTGCCGCCCTATCATGCGGCGGCATTCCTGGTCGGCATTTCGGCGCTGGCCGAAGCCGCGGAAGCGGTGGAGCGACTCGCCTACCAGCCGATCCATTCGATCTACCTGGGCTATCCGGCGGAGCAGATTCTGCCAGCGCCCATGCTGGGCTTCGACAGCGGGCTGCTGCAGTGGGCGTTCGACCGCGGCGCGCTCGCAGGCCAGCGCGGCGTCGTCGGCGCCGTCATCAGCGCGGAGGGCGCGCACCAGGACCTTGCCCACGACGAGCTCGCGCGCCTCGTCCACCAGGAGCTGCAGCAGCAGCTCGGGCTCCTGCCCGATCCGTCATGGCATCGCGTGATCGACGAAAAGCGCGCGACCTTCTCTTGCGCGCCCGGCCTCAAGCGCCCGGAGTCCCGCACACCGCTGCGGAATTTCTTCCTGGCCGGCGATTACGTCGCGAGCGATTACCCCGGCACAATCGAATCCGCGGTGCGGAGTGGCATATACGCGGCGCGGATGATACTCGACACGAGGGCGGCCGCGGCGCCCCCTATAATGCCGGAAAGCGGCGGTCGGGGAGACCATGGCTGAACGCGAATCGATGCAGTACGACGTCGTGATCGTGGGCGCGGGGCCGGCGGGACTCGCCGCCGCGATCCGCCTGAAGCAACTCGCGGCGCAGCACCGGCACGAGGTCGGCGTCTGCGTGCTGGAAAAAGGCTCAGAGGTCGGCGCGCACATCCTGTCGGGAGCGGTGATGGACCCGCGCTCGCTGACTGAACTCGTGCCGAACTGGCGGGAGCTCGATGCCCCGCTCAATGCGCCCGTCAGCGAGGACCGCTTCGTATTCCTGACCGAGCGCGGCTCATACAAGCTGCCGGATTTTGCCCTGCCCGCGTGCTTCAGGAACCACGGAATGGTCGTGGTCAGTCTTGGAAATGTCTGCCGCTGGCTCGCCAAGCAGGCCGAGGCGCTCGGTGTGGAGATCTTCCCGGGCTTCGCGGCGGCAGAGGTGCTGCACGGCGATGACGGCGCGGTCGGTGGCGTCGCCACCGGCGACATGGGAATCGGGCGCGACGGACGACCGACGGCCAGCCACCAGCCGGGCATGGCGCTGCATGCCCGCTACACGTTCTTCGCGGAAGGCTGTCGCGGGCACCTCGGCAGGCAGCTGCAAGACCGCTACCGCCTGCGCGCGGGCGCCGATCCGCAGGTTTACGGAATCGGGCTGAAGGAACTCTGGGAAATCCGGCCGGAAATGCATCAGCCGGGACTCGTCATCCACACGGCGGGCTGGCCGCTCGACCATGAAACCTATGGCGGATCGTTTCTGTATCACCTCGAGAACAACCAGATCTCGATCGGCTTCGTCGTGGGGCTCGGCTACGGCAATCCCTATCTCAGCCCGTACGAGGAGTTCCAGCGCTACAAGACGCATCCGGCGATTCGTCGATTCCTCGAGGGCGGCAAGCGCATCGCCTACGGCGCGCGCGCGATCGCCGCGGGGGGGCTGCAGTCGCTGCCGAAGCTCGTCTTTCCCGGCGGCTGCCTCATTGGCGACGACGCCGGGTTCCTCAACGCCTCACGCATCAAGGGCAGCCACGCCGCGATGAAATCAGGCATGCTCGCGGCGGAAGCGGCGTTTGCGGCACTGCGGGCGGGACGGGCGCACGACGAGCTCGCAGCGTACCCCGAGGCATTCCGGCAGAGCTGGCTCCACGATGAGCTCCACCGCGCACGCAACTTCAAGCCCTGGATGAGCAAGGGACTCGCGCTCGGCACCCTGATGGTGGGCGTGGACCAGGTGGTGTTCCGCGGCCGCGCGCCCTGGACGCTGCATCACCGGCATGCCGACCACGAGACGCTGAAACGGCGCGACGAAGCGCAGCCGATTGCGTATCCCAAGCCCGACGGAGTGATCACCTTCGATCGCCTGAGCTCGGTGTTCGTCTCGAACACCACTCACGCCGAGGACCAGCCGTGCCATCTCACGCTCAAGGATCCTGCGGTCCCGATCAAGGTGAATCTCGAGCTCTACGACGCGCCGGAAACCCGCTACTGCCCGGCCGGCGTCTACGAGATCGTGCGGGACGCGGCCGGGGCCAACCCCCGGCTGCAGATCAACGCGCAGAACTGCGTGCACTGCAAGACCTGCGACATCAAGGACCCGACCCAGAACATCGTTTGGGTCGCGCCCGAGGGCGGCGGCGGTCCCAATTACCCGAATATGTAGTTAAACGGGAAGCTTCGCTCCCGTTTAACTGCGCACATTCGAACGGACGACCGCCCCGCCGTTCAATGCGCGCCACTCTTTCGCGAATACGCCTGCTGTGGCATGCTCAGTTACAAGCGTTACCTATACAGGAGGAACCATGCGAAATGCCATACGCATCGGCCGCTTCTTCGGCCTGCTGGCCGGACTGCTGATTGCGCCCCAGCCGGCGCTGGCGCTAAAGCTTCTCACCGAGGAGAACCCGCCGCTCAATTACACCGAGGGGAAGAAGCTCACCGGCATGGCGACCGAGGTCGTTCGGGAGATGGGCAGGCGCGCCAAGATCAAGCTCGACTTCGAGGTCATGGCGTGGAACAAGGCCTACGAGAAGGCTCAGGCCGACAAGGAGACCTGCCTCTACTCCACGGCGCGACTGGCAAACCGCGAAAACCTGTTCAAATGGGTCGGGCCGATCGCCGCCAACAAGTGGGGCCTGTTCGCGCTCGGCGGCTTCAAGCAGGAGATCAAGTCGCTGAACGACGCAAAGCCGTTCCGCATCGGCGGGGTCGCGCGCGACGCCAAGACCGAGTTCCTGAGGCAATGGGGCGTCACCAACATCGTCGAGGTCGAGGACGACAGGTTGAATCCCGGGAAGCTCACGCTGAACCGCAAGGAAGCGCAGAAGATCGACCTCTGGATCACCAGTGCGGCCACCGCGACGCGGGTCGCGGAACGGGCCAAGGTGCCTGGCGTCAAGCTGGTCTATCTCGTGCGCGAGGAGGAATCCTTCCTCGCCTGCAGCCCGCGCACTTCGGCCGACACGCTCAAGGCGCTCGCGGCCGCGCTGGACGAGATGAAGAAGGACGGCGCTTACAGGGAGATCATCAAGGCCTACGAGAACCGGTGACCGGCGTCAGCCGCCGAGCATCGCCTTCTTTAGTGACGCGTCCGCCGGCTGCTCTCCCAGCCAGATCCTCAGCAGCGCGCGGTTGAACTCCTCGCCCGCGATCGTGCCCTTGTCCTCCCCGCGCACCGTGACGCGCGTGCCGGCGCCCGGCAGGTAGTCGAGCAGGACCACGTCGCCTTTTTTCACGGCCTTCACCGCGGTGAAGATGCCATCGAGCTGCTTCACCTGCGGCTCGAGCCGCGCCAGCTCGGCGGGCGCATGGTTGTTCTTCAGCCCGTCATTGAACGCCGAGAGGAGCTGCTCGGCCTCGAGATCGCGCAGCAGGTGCATGGCGATGCGCTTGGCGCCGGAATCACCCAGCACCGCGTCCGTGCTGCCCGCTTTCTTCTGGAGGTAGAGCGCGCCGACGTAGACTCTGAAGAAGACGCGCGTGCGCACGCCGGCGCCGTTCAGCGTCAGCTCCGAGCCGCCCAGCTGCACCTTGTCGGCGAGCTTGACCCCCTCCACTTCCGCCGCGAACGTGGTGCTTCCCAGAGAAATTAGCGCTCCGCCGACAACGCCAGCCAAGTAAGACTTCATGCTCGACTCCTCGTTAGTGGCGGAAACTGCGTGAATCGTGATTCGACTCCCACCACCCCGCCTGCTCCGCAGGCACCCCGCCCGTCCAGCCGCACAGAGGCGGCTGGCGTTCGGCAGCTCGAAGGTGCGCAGGCACGTATACTCCCACCACCCCGTCACTTCGTGACACCCCTCCTCGGGCAGGAGGGGATGACCCGGCTCACCCTCCGGCAGGAGGGGAATTTCTTATGCACTCCCCTCCTTCACTTAAGGAGGGGTGGCGTGAAACGCCGGGGTGGTTACATAGCCTCGAAAATGCCGGCGGCGCCCATGCCGGTGCCGATGCACATGGTGACCATGCCGTACTTCTTGCGGTGCCGGCGCATGCCGTGCATGAGCGTCGCGACGCGGATCGCGCCGGTCGCGCCGAGGGGATGCCCGAGCGCGATCGCGCCGCCCAGCGGATTCACCCGCGCGTGGTCGAGCCCGAGGTCCTTCATCACCGCCAGCGATTGCGCGGCGAACGCCTCGTTGAGCTCGATCCACTCGATGTCATCCTGCTTGAGCCCGGCCTGCTTCAGCGCCTTCGGGATCGCCTTCACCGGACCGATGCCCATGATGTCCGGCGGCACTCCCGCCACCGCCCAGCCCACGAAGCGTCCGAGCGGCTTCAGGTTCGAGCGCACGAGCGCCGCCTCGCTCATCAGCACGACCGCCCCCGCGCCGTCGGAAGTCTGGGAGCTGTTGCCCGCCGTGATGCTCCCTTTGGCGGCGAACGCGGGCTTGAGCTTCGCCAGCGCCTCGGGCGAGGTGTCGCGCCGCGGGCCTTCGTCATGCACCGCCTGGCGGGCGTTGACGCGAACTTCGCGCGTTGCGAGGTCGGGAACCCGCTCGTTGATGGGGTACGGGGCAATCTCGTCCTTGAACTCGCCGCTGTCGGTCGCGCGGACGGCGCGGCGGTGGCTTTCCGCGGCGAAGAGGTCCTGCTCCTCGCGGCTCACCTTCCACCGGGCGGCCACCTTCTCGGCGGTGATGCCCATCCCGTAGCCAATTGCGATGTTCTCGTTCTTCTCGAAGATCGCCGGGCTGAAGGACGGCTTGTTGCCACCCATCGGGACCATGCTCATGCTCTCGGTGCCCGCGGCAACCATCACCTCCGCTTCGCCCAGGCGAATGCGGTCCGCGGCGAGCGCGACCGCCTGCACGCCCGAGGAGCAGAAGCGGTTGATGGTCATACCCGACACGGTGTCGGGAAAGCCCGCCAGCAGCAGCCCGATCCGCGCCACGTTCATGCCCTGCTCCGCCTCCGGCATCGCGCAGCCGACGATCACGTCCTCGACCACCGCCGGGTCGAGCCCGGGACAGCGGGCGAGCGCGCTTCTCAGCGCGTGCGCCAGCATGTCGTCGGGACGCACGTTGCGGAACATGCCGCGCGGGGCCTTGCCGACGGGCGTGCGGACCGCGGTGACGATATAGGCGTCCTGGATCTGCTTGCTCATACGGTCTCTCCGAACCTGATCCTCAGTTTCTCAACGGTTTGCCGGTCTTCAGCGTGTGCTCGATGCGGGCCTGTGTCTTCTCCGTCGCGATCAACTCCATGAAGTGCTTGCGTTCGAGGTCGAGGAACCACTGCTCGTCCACGAGGCTCCCGCCCTCGATTTCGCCGCCGCACATCACGATCGCGATCTTGTGCCCGACCAGGTAATCGTGCTCCGAAATGTGGCCGCCTGCCAGGAGGTTTTCCATGAACGCGCGGATCGTCGCGATCGCGCTCCGGCCCGCGGCGGGAATCGCGATCTGTCGCAAGGGCGGACGATAGCCGGCGGCGGCAAGCGCCCGGAGCTCGGCCTTCGCGATCTCGAGCAGCTCGAAGCGGTTCATCACGACCCGGTCTGCGGGTCGCAGGTAGCCGATCTCGCGCGCGTGCTCCGCGCTGCGCGCAACTTCCGCCATGGCCACCGCCTTAAAGTACTTCTGAAGGAACGCGGACAGGTCGCCGCCCTTGGCGTCGCCCGCGGCGCGCATCGCGAGCTCCTTGCAGCCGCCGCCTGCCGGCAGCAGCCCGACGCCCGCTTCGACGAGGCCGATGTAGCTCTCGAGCGACGCCACCGCCCGGTCGCAGTGCATGATGAATTCGCAACCGCCGCCGAGCGCGAGCCCGTCCACCGCCGCGACCGTGGGCACCATCGAGAACTTGAGCGCCTGCGTCGTGTCCTGGAACTGCTCGACCAGCTTTTCCACCTCGGCGAGCTTGCCGGCCATCAGCTGGTCGGCGACGCCGATGCTGCGCGCCGCC
>JAHZNX010000236.1 GCA_020028375.1 Betaproteobacteria bacterium
CTCGGCCTTGTCCAGCGTGCCGGCAAGCGCGTGCTCGATCAGGCCCGCGAGGTCGCTCTTCAACCGCATCAGGATCGGCTGCGTCTCCGGGTCGCCCATGCGGCAGTTGAATTCGAGCACCTTGATGCCCCCGTTCCGGGCGATCATCAGGCCGGCATAGAGGAATCCGCGGTACGGCGTTCCGTCCTTCTCCATGCCGGCGAGCGCGGGTTGGATCACCTCGCGCATCACCCGGGCGTGCACCGCCGGGGTCACCACTGGAGCCGGGGAGCATGCGCCCATGCCGCCGGTGTTGGGCCCCCGGTCGCCATCGAGCAGCCGCTTGTGGTCCTGGCTGGTCGCGAGCGGCAGCGCGTGCCGGCCGTCCGCGAGCACGATGAAGCTCGCCTCCTCGCCTTCGAGGTAATCCTCGATCACCACGCGGCTGCCGGCGGCTCCCATTTTGTTCTCGATCAGCATGCCATCGACCGCGGCGCCCGCCGCGCCTGCATCCATCGCGACCACCACGCCCTTGCCGGCGGCGAGCCCGTCGGCCTTGACGACGACGGGCGCGCCGTGGCGGTCGAGGTATGCGTGCGCGGGTGCGGCTTCGCTGAACGCGGCGTAGGCCGCGGTCGGAATGCCGTGGCGCTGCATGAAACTCTTGGCGAATTCCTTGGAGCTTTCCAGCCGGGCGGCGGACCGCGCCGGCCCGAAGATCCTCAAACCCGCCTCCTGAAAAGCGTCCACGATGCCCTCGGCGAGCGGCGCCTCCGGCCCGACCACGGTGTATCCCACGGCTTCCCGGCGCGCGAGCTCGATCCACTCCGGTATCGAGGCGGCCGGTGCGTTGCTGAGGCCGTCTTCGCGTGCGGTGCCGGCGTTGCCGGGCGCGACGAGCACCCGCGAGACCCGCGGCGAGCGCGCAAGCTTCCAGGCCAAGGCATGTTCCCGCCCCCCGGAGCCGATGACGAGCAGCTTCATGAACTCAGTGCCGGAAGTGCCGGAAACCGGTGAACACCATGGCAATGCCGTGCTCGTCAGCGGCGGCGATCACCTCGTCGTCGCGCAGGCTGCCCCCCGGCTGGATGATCGCGCGCGCGCCCGCCTGCGCCACCACGTCCACGCCGTCGCGGAACGGGAAGAAGGCGTCGGAAGCGACCACCGACCCGCGCAGGTCGAGGTCCGCGCTCTGGGCCTTGAGCACGGCGATGCGCGCGGCGTCCACGCGGCTCATTTGCCCCGCGCCAACGCCGAGCGTCCGGCCGCCGCCGCAGAATACGATGGCGTTCGACTTCACGAACCGCGCGACCGTCCAGGCGAACAGGAGATCGGCCGTCTGCGTCTCGCTCGGGCGCGTCCGGGTGACGATCTTCAAGTCCCTCGCCTCGATGGTGGCGGTATCCGGCGACTGCACCAGCAGGCCTCCGCCCACGCGCTTGAAGTCGTAGTCGTTCGCGCCGGGGCCCGGCGCGACCTCAAGCACGCGGATATTGGCCTTGCCCGCCAGCGTCCGCGCCGCTTCCCCGGCGATGGCCGGGGCGATCACCGCTTCCACGAACTGCTGCGCGACCGCCTGCGCGGTTGACCCGTCGAGCTCGCGGTTGAAGGCGACGATGCCGCCGTAAGCCGAGGTGGGATCGGTGGCGAGCGCATTGCCGTAGGCCTCGGCGAGGCTCGCCCCGCGCGCCGCCCCGCAGGGATTGGCGTGCTTGACGATGACGCACGCCGGCGCGGAAAAGCTCTTCACGCATTCCCACGCGGCGTCGGCGTCTGCGATGTTGTTGTACGAAAGCTCCTTGCCCTGCAGCTGGCGGTAGGTGCTGAGGCTGCCCGGCGCCGGCCGCAGGTCGCGGTAGAACGCGGCTTCCTGGTGCGGATTCTCCCCGTAGCGCAGCGCCTGCACGCGCTCGAACTGCAGGTTCAACCGGCGCGGGAAGCGCTCGAGTCCCCCCGAGCCATCCAGCGCGGTCAGGTAGTTGCTGACCGCGCCGTCGTATTGAGCGGTATGCGAGAACGCCTTCTGCGCGAGGGCAAACCGCATTGCGGCCCCGAGCGCGCCCGCTGCGGATTCCATCTCCCTCAGCACCGCTCCATAGTCGGCGGGATCGGTCACCACCGCGACATGCTCGTAGTTCTTGGCGGCGCTCCGCAGCATGGCCGGGCCGCCGATATCGATCATCTCGACGGCCTGCTCGAGGGTGCACCCGGGACGGGCTACGGTCGCGCTGAAGGGATAGAGGTTGACGGCCACCAGGTCGATCGCCGGGATGGACGCCTGTTCCAGCGCGGCCATGTGCCCGGGGACATCGCGCCGTGCCAAGATGCCGGCGTGCACCTTCGGGTGCAGGGTCTTCACCCGTCCGTCGAGCAACTCCTGAAAACCGGTGTAGTCGGCAACCTCGGTCACGTCGAGGCCGGACTCGCGCAGCAGCCGTGCCGTGCCACCGGTGGAGATGAGCCTCACGCCGAAGCGGGCAAGCCCCCGCGCGAATTCGGCGACCCCGGTCTTGTCCGAGACGCTGATCAGCGCCTGCTTGATGACGGCCATGACGGCAGGATTGAGGAAACAGGACTGAGGATTGGGTAAAACCCGCGCGCCGTCAACTGGCCCGGGCCCTCAATCCCCGATCCTCAATCCTAGAATTTGATGCCGTGCACCCGCATCTTCTTGCGCAGGGTGTTGCGGTTGATGCCCAGCATCGCCGCGGCATGGCTCTGGTTGCCACGCACGCGGTGCAACACGCTCTCCAGCAGGGGCTTCTCCACGCAATGGATGACCATGTCATAGACCGCGCAGGGTTTTTCCCCGTCGAGATCCCTGAAATAGCCCTCGATCGCGCGGCGCACCATGCGCGCCATTTCGTTCTCATTCATCATGCAGCCAGTTCCTCGACATAGGTCAGGCGCAGCCCGCGACCGGCGAGCTGCGCGAAGAATGCACCGACCGCCGCGAGCTGCTCGCGGCAGGTCTCGAGCTGGTTCATGGCGTGGCGGAACGCCGCCGAGCCGGCCAAGCCCTTGGTGTACCAGGAGATATGTTTGCGCGCGACGCGCACCCCGGTGTGCTCGCCGTAGAATTCGTAGAGGTCGTGGAGGTGGGCCATCAGCACGCGGTGTATCTCCCCCACTTCCGGCGGCGGCAGCTGGCCGCCGGTTTCAAGATAGTGCTGGATCTCGCGGAACATCCATGGCCGGCCCTGGGCAGCGCGCCCGATCATCACCGCGTCGGCCCGGGTGTAGTCGAGCACCTGCTTTACTTGCGCCGGCGTTGCGATGTCGCCGTTGGCGATCACCGGGACCTTCACCTCGGACTTGACCGCGGCGATGGTGTCGTACTCGGCGTCGCCGGCGAAGCCGCAGGCGCGGGTGCGGCCATGAATGGCGAGCGCCTGGATACCGGAGTCTTCCGCGATTCTGGCGACCCGCAGCGCATTCCGGTTCTCGCGGTCCCAGCCGGTGCGGATCTTGAGCGTCACCGGCACGCCTACCGCCGCCACCACCGCGCTCACGATGCGCCCGACCAGCGGCTCGTCTTTGAGCAGCGCGGAGCCGGCCATGACGTTGCAGACCTTCTTTGCCGGGCAGCCCATGTTGATATCGATGATCTGGGCGCCCTGGTCGACGTTGTAGCGCGCCGCCTCCGCCAGCATCCGGGGATCCGCTCCGGCGATCTGCACCGCGATCGGATCGACCTCGCCCTCGTGATTGGCGCGCCGGCGCGTCTTCTCCGAGCCCCACAGCAGGGAATGGCTCGCCACCATCTCGGAAACCGCCATGCCCGCGCCCATGGACTTGCACAGCTGGCGGTACGGGCGGTCGGTGACGCCCGCCATCGGCGCAACAATGAGATTGTTCTTGAGATGGAACGGGCCGATGTGCATCGCGCGTGCCTGATTCGCGATCGTCCTTGAATTTATTGCGGGGGAGGGCGCCATTGTAATCGCTCGTTCCGCGCAAGAAAAGCAGTTCCTGCAATTTTTTT